>CAMATS010000173.1 GCA_945861195.1 Rhodoferax sp. OV413 | reverse complement strand
TGTGCTTGCCAGCATCGGATGCAAACAGCAGGCACAGGCCCTTGAGGTCTTCATCATCACCCAGGCGCAGCAAGGGGGCGTGCGAGGCCATCGCTTCATGACCAAAAGCATCAATCGCGCCCTGGCTGAGCTTGGTCGGAAAAAACCCCGGACAGATGGCGTTCACCGTGATGTTGTACTTGCCCCATTCGGCGCCCAAGGCCCGCGTGAAGTTGATGGCCGCACCCTTGGAGGTGTTGTAGGCAATGGTGTTCATCTCCGGCGGGTTGCCACCCAGCCCGGCGATGGAGGCGATGTTGATGATGCGCCCACTGCGCCGCGCAATCATGCTTTGTTTGGCAATGGCCTGGCTGAGCAGAAAGTAGCCCCGGATGTTGAGGTTCATCACCTTGTCCCAGGCGGCAATGGGATGGTCTTCGGCGGGAGCGCCCCAAGCCGCACCGGCGTTGTTGACCAAAATATCAAGCTCGCCCATGCGCTGCAGGGTTTCACTGGCCAGGCGAGCGATCTCGTCATCACGCGCGCAGTCGGCGGCGATCCACCGGGCGTCAATACCAGCGGCCTGCAACTCGGCGCAGGCCTGCTCGAGCTCTGGCGCTTTGCGCGCGCTGAGCATGATGCGCGCCCCGGCCTCGCCAAGCGCGTGAGCCATTTGCAAACCCAGGCCACGCGAGCCGCCGGTAATCAGCGCAGACTTGCCGCTGAGGTCAAACAATTGTTGGATGGTGCGTGCCATGGATCTTCTCCGGTTGAAGGCCGGGATTGTGCAGGAGCGGGTGGATCAGCCGTGTCACGGCGGTGTCTTGGGGCAATTTGGCGCTTGCCACAGGCTGCAGTTTGGGTTCAAGGGCTTGGTGCAGGCAAGCGGGTGGCCCCGGCAGGTAATTCTCTGGACATTTGCAAAGCCAGCGGCGCCTCGGGCTCCTCGCAAGGCGGTACCTTGGGGTTGATCCGAATTTTCAGTTCGGTTTGCATGTAGTTGCGCAGTTTCGCGGACTCTTCGTGCCCCTGCGCCGCTGCCCGCGCAAAAAGCCCGGCCGCCACTTCGGCATCCCGGGTAAGCGCCCGGCCATTGGCGTAAATCCAGCCGAGTTTGAACTGCGCCTGAACATCGCCCAGCTGGGCCGCGCTGCAGTACAGGAAGTTTGATTTCGGAAAATTCTTTTCTATGCCTTCGCCAATTTCGTAGCCCTGGGCAAGTCGCAGCATGGCTTTGACATCGCCCTGTTTGACACCAGCCTCAAGCGCACTGAGGTTGATCACTTGGGACCAGGCGGCATCGGCCAAAAGCAGTGCAAGGGCAAGCCCCAGGCAGCACCGGCGCACAGACTTGGCAGCCCGGAGCGGCTCAAATGGAGCGCTCTGCTGCTGGCTGTGTTGACGGTGATTGGCAGGGCTTGGTGGCATGGCTTGGGCTGGCTTGGCTTTGGCTGGCTTGGCTTTGGCTGGCTTTGGCTGGCTTGGGCTGGCTTGGCTTTGGCTGGCTTGGGCTGGCTTGGGCAGGCTCAAATTATTCTAAGGGGTTTACTTTGGCAGGCCCACTTGGTGTCTGCTTGGTGTCTGCTTGGTGTCTGCTTGGTGTCTGCTTGGTGTTCGCTTGGCTGTGGCATTCAAGCCGAGCGTTAGACTTGAGCGCTTGAATTTGAGCCCCCGCCCCCTGCCCATGCCAGCCCTGCCCTTCACTGCTACGCGACTGGCGCAAACCTTGTTGGGGCTGGGTTTTGTGCTGCACAGCGTGGTCGGCGGGATGCACGGGCTGTCGGTGGATGAGGCCCACTACTTGTTGTATGCCCTGCGCCCGGCCCTGAGCTATTTTGACCACCCGCCCCTGGTGGGTTGGGTGCAGTGGCCACTGGTGGCCCTGGATGCACCGGTGGTGGTTTTACGATTGGTGCCCGGCCTGGTTTGGCTGGCCTCGGGCTGGCTGGTTTACCAACTCGCCTGCGACCTGTGTGGCAGCGCCGGCCCAACAGGCAGCCCACCTGAGGCGCAGGCTGGCCTGGCCGCAGTGCTGGTGTTTGTTTTGACGCCGATGTTCAACCTGCTGGGCATTGCCCTGGTGCCAGACAGCCTGCTGGTGCTGCTCAGCCTGGCCCTGCTGCGACAGACCCTGCGCTTGATGCGCCAGCAAGCCGGCCACCGCCCGCAAGATTGGCTGCTGCTGGGGCTGTTGCTGGGCCTGGCCGGCCTGGCCAAATACACGGCCATTCTGGTCGCGCTGGCGGTGGCGGCCTGCCTGCTGGGCAGACACGGCCTGCAACTGTTGCGCCAGCCTTGGCTGTGGGCCGCAGTGCTGACAGCCTTGGCCGTGGTGGCGCCGGTGTTTATATGGAACGCACAGCACCAATGGCTGTCCTTCGACTACCAAATTCGCCACGGCGCGGGCGCGCACTGGCAAGCACGCAACCTGCTGATTTTTGGCCTGTTGCAAGCGCTGGCCTATGGACCGCTGATGCTGTGGGCCTGGCAGGGCTGGCGCCTGGTGGCAGCACCTGCAGCCCGCCTGAGTGCCCTGTTTTTTGTGCTGCCATTCGGGGTGCTGGCCTATCTCTCGGGTGGCGGCAGCGGACTGCCTCATTGGACAGCGCCGGCCTGGGCAGCGCTGGCACCGCTGGCCGGTATTGGACTGTCCCGCGCCTTTGCGCTGGGCCGGCGCCGGTGGATGGCCGCAGCGGCAGGGTTCGAGGGGCTGACAGTGGCCCTGCTGCTTGCCACGATGCTGACCGGGCTGCTGCCATGGTCCAGCGACAAGACGCCGCTTGGCGCCGCCGACAACCCGTTTGCCGACCTGCATGGCTGGGAGCTTGCCGGGGAGCGGGCCCGCCAGCTGGCCCGGCAAGAGGGGCTGTCATCGGTGGCAGTTCAACATTGGACTTTGGGCAGCCGCCTGGGTTGGTATGCCAGGCCGCTGCCTGTGCAGGTGCTCGACCAGCGCACGGACCAGTTTGACCTGTGGGCTGCGCCTCTGGCACCGGGGGCCGGCACACTGCTGCTGGACTGGTCGCTGATGCCCTTTGCTGCGCCGCTGGGCCCCAATGGGTTTGAGGATTGCCAATTGCTCGATACCCTGGAGCCGCAGCGGCTGGGCCGGGCCACGGCGACTTTTCGCTTTTTCGCCTGCCACCATTGGCAGGGCGCAGCCGGGGCCAGGCCATGAAGCCGGCGTTGCCGGCAGGCCGCGGCGGGGCGGCGCGCTCAGCCGGACAAATGGCCGCCGCTGCCTGCCTGCTACTGCTGCTGGGTGCGCCGCTGTGGCTGGGCTGGTACGAGCCCGGGCTGTTTATTTACCTCAACCACAGCGCTGCAGCCCTGCCACCGCCCCTGTGGGCCGGGTTGTCGCTCTTGGGCAATGGCTGGGGGCTGCTGGCGTTAACGTCGCCGCTGCTGGTGCTCGCACCCCGCTTGATGTGGGCCTGGCTGTTTGCCGCGCCCTTTGCGGCCCTGTTCTCGCGCGGCATCAAGGTCTGGCTGGACAGCCCTCGCCCTGCGGCGGTTTTGTCGCGAGATCGCTTTGATCTGATGGGCGAAGTTTTGTACAACCAGGCTTTTCCGTCGGGCCACACGCTGAGCGCATTCGCCGCTGCCAGTGCCATTTACCTGGCGGCTCGGCCGCTCGCCGGGCGCTGGGTGCACTGGCTGCCCGGGCTGTTTGTATTGGCAAGCGGTGTTGGCCTGTCGCGCGTGGCGGTGGGCGCGCATTGGCCGGCCGACGTCTGGGCTGGCGCGGCTCTGGGCCTGCTGGCGGGTGCCCTGGGCCATCTGTTGCAACAGCGGGTTGGGCCGGGCTGGTACCGGCCGCATGGGGCGCCCCAAATTGGGCTGGCACTGGTGCTGCTGCTGACTCTGTGGCAACTGGCAAGCGACACGCTGGATTTTGAGCAAAACCGGCCGCTGCAACTGTTGCTGATGCTGCCCACAGCCGCCTCTTTGCTGGCCTTTGCAGCCCAGCTTTGGCGAGAGCGTCAGGCGCTGCGAGACCTGCATTGAGCAGCCCAACAGGGCCACAGAGCGCTACGCTTCATCAGGCGCCGGGCGCCAACCGCTCGCAAACCTGGCTGCCCACTGCCTCAAGCTGGGCCGCACTGACCCGCAGGGGCGCGATCTCTGCCAACGGTGCGAGCACAAAGGCACGCTGGAGCATGCGCGGATGGGGAATGGTGAGGCGCGGGCTGTACACCTGCGCATGGCCGTACAACAAAATATCGAGGTCCAAGGTGCGCGGGGCGTTGCGGTAGGGGCGTTCGCGCCCGGCCTGTCGCTCCAGGCCCTGCAGTTGGTTCAATAGCTCCGGCGCTATCAGGGTGGTGCACAGGGTAACGGCGGCATTGATGTAGTCGGGCCCGCTTGAATCAAGCGGTGCGCTGCGGTACAGGGACGAGCGCTGCATCACCCGGCAACCCGGCAGCGCATCGATCGCTGCCATGGCCCAGAGCAGGGTGGCCCGGGCATCGCCAAGGTTGGCACCCAGTGCCAGACAGGCGCTGACTTCGGGGCGCACAGGGTCTATTCGCCAGCCCCGCCTGCCGCATCGGTATCGCCGGCACTTCGACCCGCGCCCGAGCGGCGGCGGCGGCGCCGTTTGGGCGCCTGGCCCGGGTCGTCGGCCAGAGCCCCGTTGCCTGGCGCAAGCGCGTCGCCTGGGGCCTGGGCAGAGGCGTCAACGGGGGAGTGGTTGCCAAGCTCAGGCAGCTCAGGGCGTGGCGCCCGATGCACCCGGGGCGCACGCGGGCGTTGCTGCTGCTCTTCGCGTACCTGGTCGACCATGTCTTGGCGCAGGGTGTCGTCGGCCAGGCTGAATTCTTGCCACCAGTCGGCGAGCAGCTCGTCTATTTCGCCCACATCGGCGCGCAGGCGCATGAAGTCAAAGGCGGCGCGAAAACGCGGTTGCTCGGCCAGGCCGAAAGGTGCGCTGCCCACGCGTTTTTCAAAGCGCGGCTGCATCATCCAAATTTCCCGCATGTCGGCGGCGAGCTTGCCGCGGCCCGATACATCACCGATGCGGGCATTGAACACGTCGTCGATGGCATCTTGCAGGGCCGGATGCCCATGCTGGCGCTGCAGGGTGCGCTGGGCCCAGCCGTCGCGCACATCTGACCAAAGCACACAGGCCAGCAAAAAACTCGGCGCCACGGGCTTGCCCTCGCCCACCCGGCGGTCGGTGTCCTTGAGAGCCGCGTTGACAAAGGGCTGCTCCACCCGTTCCACCACCACATCCAGCAGCGGGTAGATGCCTCTGGCCAGCCCGAGCAACTTGAGCTGCTCAATCGAGGCCAGTGCGTGGCCGGTCTGCAGCAGCTTGAGCATCTCGTCAAACAGGCGGCTTTGCGGCACGTCGGCCAGCAGTTCCTGGCTCTTGACCAGGGGCGCCGCTGTCTTGGCTTCGAGCTTAAAGCCCAAGCCGCTGAGCTTGGCAGCAAAGCGCACTGCGCGAATGATGCGAACCGGGTCTTCGCGGTAGCGGGTAGCGGGGTCACCAATCATGCGGATGACGCGCTTTTTCGCGTCTTCGATGCCGTGGTGGTAGTCAACCACGACCTGTGTCTGCGGGTCGTAGTACATGGCGTTGATGGTGAAATCTCGGCGCACCGCGTCTTCTTCCTGCGGGCCCCAGACGTTATCGCGCAGCACCCGGCCTGAGGCGTCCACGGCGTGCTTCATGCCCGCAAGCTCGTTTTTGCTGGTGCGCTCGTT
>CAMATS010000172.1 GCA_945861195.1 Rhodoferax sp. OV413 | reverse complement strand
TTGGCGGGCGACTGCGCTTTGAGGGGGTTGCCAGTGCCACACCGGAGCGCCAAGAGGCGCTGGCCAATCTCCTGAACATCCTGGGCCAGCGCGATGGCCAGCGCTCCATCATCAAAGTGGGCTGAACCTCTATGACATCCTCAGACTCTTGCTCCCGGCGCCTGTCGCCCGGCTTGACCGCAGTCGCAGCCGGCCTGCTGGGAGCCTGCTTGTTGCTGGGGCTCCCGGCTCAGGCGCAAACCAAAGCCGCTGGCAAGCCTAAAGCGCAAACCAAGCCCCTGGCCGCCGCCCGCCCCGAGCCGGTGACCCTGAACTTCGTCAATGCCGAGATCGAGGCGGTGGCGCGCACCATTGGCAGCATCACCGGCATCAATGTGGTGGTTGACCCGCGTGTCAAGGGCACCATGACACTGATCACCGACAAACCAGTTAGCCGCATGGCCGCCGTCAACCAATTTATGGCAGCACTGCGCTTGCAGGGCTTCACCATGGTGGAATCAGCCAACCTGTACAAGGTGGTGCCCGAGGCCGATGCCAAACTGCAAACCGCCACAGTCACCCTCAATGAAGCCGGCCCGGGCGGCGCCGTTGGCAACCAGGTGGTGACCCAGATTTTTGGTCTCAACTACGAATCAGCCAACAACCTGGTCGCCGTGTTGCGCCCGCTGATCAGTGCCAACAACACCATCAATGTGAACCCCGGCAACAACTCGCTGGTGATCACCGATTACGCCGACAACCTGCGTCGCATCGGGCGCATCATTGCCGCCATGGATGTGGCCAATGCCACTGATGTTGAAGTGCTGCCGCTCAAGCACGCTATTGCCTCTGACCTGGCGCCCTTGGTGCTGCGGCTGATTGAATCCACCGCCGGGCCGGCGGCGGCCGCACAGGCCGACACCTCGTTCAAAACCACTGTGGTGGCAGAGCCGCGCAGCAATTCGCTGATCCTGCGCGCCGCCAATGGCGCCCGGATGGCGCTGGTCAAGTCATTGGTGAGCAAGCTCGACCAGCCCGACACCGGGGCCAACCAAGACCCGGCCGGAAACATTCATGTGGTCTACCTCAAAAACGCTGATGCCACCAAGCTAGCCGCAACCCTGCGCGCTGCCATCAGCGGGGAAGTGCGCGCCGCCAGCCCCGCTGGGGCAGCGCCAGCGGGCAGCGCCCCGGCTGCGACCTCGGGTGGCCAGGTACAGGCTGATGCGGCCACCAACTCGCTGATCATCACCGCCCCAGAGCCGCAATACCGACAACTGCGCGCTGTGATCGACCGGTTGGATGCGCGCCGCGCCCAGGTGTTTGTGGAAAGCCTGATTGCCGAAGTCAGCGCCGATCGGGCGGCCGAGTTTGGCATTCAGTGGCAGGGCGCACTGGGCGCAGCCGGCAATGCCAATATCGGGCTGCTGGGCACCAATTTTGGCAAAAGCATAAGCAACATCATCAACCTGTCCACGGCTGCTGCGGCCGGCGCACCGGCCGTGGCGCGGGGCGTCAACCTGGGTGTGGCAACCCAAACCAACGGGGTCTATGTGCTGGGTTTTCTGGGCCGGTTTCTGGAAGAGTCGGGCAGCGGCAATGTGCTGTCTACGCCAAATTTGCTGACGCTGGACAACGAAGAGGCCAAGATCGTGATTGGCCAAAACGTGCCCTTTGTCACTGGCCAGTTCACCAACACCGGCAGCGGCAACACGGTTAACCCGTTCCAGACCATAGAGCGCAAAGACGTCGGCCTGACGCTCAAGGTACGGCCCCAAATCAGCGAGAACGGCACGGTCAAGCTGTCCATTTACCAAGAGGTGTCTAGCGTGCTGGCCTCGACTGTCAACGCCAGCAACGGCCCCACCACCAACAAACGCACGATTGAATCCAATGTGCTGGTAGAGGACGGTGCGGTGGTGGTCTTGGGCGGACTGCTGCAAGACGAGTACTCGGGCAACCAAGAAAAAGTCCCTGGTCTGGGAGACCTGTCGATTTTTGGCAATCTGTTCAAAAGCGAAACCCGGACCCGCAAAAAAACCAATCTGATGGTGTTTTTGCGCCCGGTCGTGGTGCGCGATGCAGCGGCCACAGAGCGTCTGTCGATAGACCGTTATGACTTGATGCGCTCAGGCCTGAAAGACGCGCAACCAGCGCCCAGCGAGGTGCTGCCGATCAATGAGGCGGTACAACTGCCCGCATTGCCGGCGCGTGCGGGCACCAAGCCCCAAGCGCCTGCCAGCAAACCCTGAACCCGCAGTCTGCATTGTCGGCCCCTGCCATGCGCTACCCGCTGCCCTACGCTTTTGCCCGCACCCAGCAAGTGCTGCTCGAGGAGCAGTCTGGCGAGTTCACGCTGTGGCTGCACCCGGCGTCTTTGCGCGGTGGTGTGAGCGAGGTGATGCGCAAATACCCGGTGCGCCAGATTGAGACCCAGGCCGCACCAGCCTTGGTGCAGCGCATCAGCGCCGCCTATGCGCAAGGCGAATCGAGCGCCGCAGCGGTGGTCAGCGAGGTCGAAAGCGACGCCGACCTGTCGCGCATGATGCAGGACCTGCCCGCCATCGAGGACCTGCTGGAAACCTCGGACGATGCGCCCATCATCCGCATGCTCAACGCCCTGCTGACCCAGGCCGCACGGGACGGCGCCAGCGACATTCACATCGAACCCTACGAGCGGCACTCGGTGGTGCGGTTTCGGGTCGACGGCAGCCTGCGCGAGGTGGTGCAGCCCAACCGGGCCTTGCACGCAGCCCTGATTTCTCGCCTGAAGATCATGGCCGAGCTCGACATCGCCGAGCGGCGCTTGCCGCAAGACGGCCGCATCTCACTGCGCATCGGCACCCGGGCGGTCGATGTGCGGGTCAGCACACTGCCCAGCGCCCATGGCGAGCGGGCTGTGCTGCGCCTGCTCGACAAATCGGAGGGGCGCCTGAGCCTGGAAGCACTGGGCATGCAAGGCGAGGTGTTGGCGCGCTTTGACCGGCTGGTGGCGCAGCCGCACGGCATCATTTTGGTAACTGGCCCCACCGGCTCGGGCAAAACCACCACGCTGTATGCGGCCCTCGGGCGGCTCGACTCCGCCCAAAGCAACATCATGACCGTTGAAGACCCGGTCGAATACGAACTGCCCGGGGTTGGCCAAACCCAGGTCAACGCCCGCATCGAGCTCACCTTTGCCAAAGCACTTCGCGCCATCCTGCGCCAAGACCCGGACGTGATCATGATTGGCGAGATCCGCGATTTTGAGACTGCGCAGATTGCCATCCAGGCCTCGCTCACCGGGCATCTGGTGCTCGCCACCTTGCACACCAACGATGCCAGCAGCGCCGTCACCCGGCTCACCGACATGGGCATAGAGCCCTTTTTGCTGAGCTCCTCTTTGCTCGGGGTGCTGGCGCAGCGGCTGGTGCGCAAGCTGTGCCTGGTCTGCCATGGCCGCGGTTGTGCGAGTTGTGCCCAGTCTGGCTATGCCGGACGCAGCGGCGTGTTCGAGCTGCTCGTCACCGATGAGCCGATTCGCGCCCTGATCCACAACCGGGCCGCCGAGGCCGAGCTGCGCAGCGCAGCCCTGGCCGGTGGCATGAGCCTGATGCGCGATGATGGCGCGCGCCTGGTGGCGGCCGGTCTGACATCACGCGAAGAGTTGGTCCGCGTGACCCGCGACTAGCGGCTCAAACGTCTGCCCGGACTGCAGCGATGCCGGTTTACGCCTTCGAAGCCCTGAGTGCCGACGGCCAATCACGCCGGGGCGTGATTGAGGCTGATTCAGCCCGCTCGGCCCGCGCCCAATTGCGCGCCCAGGCGCTGGTGCCCATCAAGCTCGAGTCAGCTGGCGCCCAGGCTGGCGACGCCGGCGCGCGCGACCCGGTGGGCCGGGGTAAAGCGCTGCGCAGCCGGCGGGTGTTCAAACCGCTGGACCTGAGCATCTGGACCCGCCAGCTCGCCGGGCTGGTAGCCGCCGGCCTGCCGCTGGAGCGGGCGCTGAGCTCTTTGGCCGACGAAGCCGAACAAGACACGCAACGCTATTTGGTGGCGGGCCTGCGGGCCGAGGTCAACGGGGGCGCCACCTTTGCCCGGGCGCTGGCACAGCACCCACGCGAGTTTTCTGGCACCTTTGTGGCGGTAATCGATGCCGGCGAGCAAAGCGGCAAGCTCGGCCTGGTGCTCGAGCGCCTGGCCGACGACCTCGAAGAGCAACAAGCGCTGCAAGCCAAGCTGATGGGTGCCGCCCTGTACCCGGCCATCGTGACGTTGGTAGCGCTGTTTATTGTGGTTTTTTTGGTCACCTATGTGGTGCCTCAAGTAGCCCAGGTGTTTGCCGGCAGTAAAAAAACCCTGCCGCTGCTCACCCGTGTCATGCTGGGCGTGAGCGACTTTGCGCGCAACTACGGCCTGGTCTTTTTAATTGGCCTGCTGGTGGCAGCGGCGGGCTTGAAACTGGCGCTGACCCGGGATGCGCTGCGCGAAAAATTTGATGCCTTTTGCCTGACCCTGCCGATCCTGGGCCGGCTGGCATTGGGCTACAACACGGCCCGGTTTGCCAACACCCTGGCCATGCTGGCCGGCGCTGGCGTGCCCATCTTGAAAGCCCTGCAGGCTGCTGCCCAAACCCTCTCCAACCGCGCCATGCGCCGTGATGCGCTCGACGCCTTGGTGCTGGTGCGCGAGGGCGCGCCGCTGGCCTCTGCGCTGGCGCAAAAAAAACGTTTTCCCGGCCTGCTTGCCATGTTTGCCAGGCTAGGCGAGCAGACCGGGCAGTTGCCGCTGATGCTGCAGCGCGCTGCCAGGCAAGTCAGCGCCGACGTGCAACGCCGCGCGCTGCAACTAGCCACCCTGCTCGAGCCACTGTTGATTGTGGTCATGGGCGTGGTGGTGATGCTGATCGTTCTGGCGGTGTTGCTGCCCATCATCGAGCTCAACCAGTTGGTCAAATGAACAGCTCGTGTTGATCAACTCGGGCTGGGGCTGGCCAACCCTTTGCTACACTGAACCGATGTTCATTCACCGTATCAGCATCACAGGTCTCAGCGACCGGGGAGCCTGGCCCTGGCGGTCACAGCCCACCGAGTCAGCGTTCGCCTGATTCAAACCTGTCCGAATGAACCGCAGCACCACGTGCTGCCTGAGTGTCCCAAACGCTGTTCGACCACAGCCAAGACCGGGGCCTTGACTTGAGAGAACCCCTGTGATTTCCGAACTCGAATTCAAAAGCCTGAGCGCCCAGGGCTTTAACCGGATTCCCCTGCTGGCCGAGGCCTTTGCCGACCTCGAAACCCCGCTCTCGCTCTACCTCAAGCTGGCCCATTCGCGCGATGGTGGCAAGCACAGTTTTTTGCTGGAATCGGTGGTGGGCGGCGAGCGCTTTGGCCGCTACAGCTTCATCGGCCTGCCGGCACGCACCCTGCTGCGTGCCAGCGGCTTCGGCCCCCAGGCCGTGACCGAGGTGCTGACCGACGGCGCGGTGGTGGAGCGTGTCAGCGGCAACCCGCTGGACGTCATCAGCGCTTACCAGCAGCGCTTCAAGGTGGCGCTGCGGCCTGGCCTGCCGCGATTTTGCGGCGGCCTGGCCGGCTACTTCGGCTACGACACGGTGCGCCACATCGAGAAAAAGCTGGTCGCCAGTTGCCCGCCCGACACCCTGGGCTGCCCCGACATCATGCTGCTGCAATGCGAAGAACTGGCGGTGATCGACAACCTCTCAGGCAAGCTCTACCTGATTGTTTACGC
>CAMATS010000171.1 GCA_945861195.1 Rhodoferax sp. OV413 | reverse complement strand
CGCTCGATCGCCGCCCAGGCGCAGGGTGCCCGGGTCAAGGCCGGCAAGCGCCGGATTGCCGAGGCCCGCTCGCTGTACCGCGATTTAGACCCCATTGCCAGCCTAGACAGCACCGCCAAGGTGGCGCTGCTGGGGCGGGTTGAGCAACTTGCGCGGGGCCAAGACCCGCGCGTGGTGCAGGTGATGGCCGGTCTGGCCAGCGAGTACGACGTGGTGCTGGTGGCCCGTGCCGACGGCACGCTGGCCGCTGATGTGCGCCCGCTGGTGCGCCTGTCGGTGACGGTGATTGCCGAGCAAAAAGGCCGGCGCGAGATGGGCTCTGCCGGTGGCGGTGGCCGCTTCGGCCTGGCTTATTTTGACGATGCCTGTATCGGCCGCTATGTTGATGAAGCGGTGCAGGCGGCTCTGACCAACCTGGTGGCCCGGCCGGCGCCAGCGGGCGAGATGACTGTGGTGCTGGGCCCGGGCTGGCCCGGAATTTTGTTGCACGAGGCCATCGGCCACGGCCTGGAAGGCGACTTCAACCGCAAGGGCTCCAGCGCCTTCAGTGGCCGCATCGGCCAGCGCGTGGCGGCCAAAGGTGTCACCGTGCTCGACGACGGCACCCTGGCCGACCGGCGTGGCTCGCTCAATGTCGATGATGAAGGCAATGCCAGCCAGCGCAATGTGCTGATTGAAGACGGCATCCTCAAGGGCTACATCCAGGACAGCATGAACGCCCGCCTAATGGGTGTGGCGCCCACCGGCAATGGCCGGCGCGAGAGCTATGCCCATGTGCCCATGCCACGCATGACCAACACCTACATGCTGGCCGGCGGCAAGGCGCCCGAAGAGATCGTGGCCAGCATCAAAAAGGGCCTGTATGCAACCAACTTTGGTGGCGGCCAGGTCGACATCACCTCGGGCAAGTTTGTGTTTTCAGCCAGCGAGGCCTATTGGGTCGAAAACGGCAAGATCCAGTACCCGGTCAAAGGCGCCACCCTGGTTGGCAGCGGCCCCGAGTGCCTCAAGCGCGTCTCCATGATCGGCAACGACATGAAGCTCGACAGCGGGGTTGGCACCTGCGGCAAAGAAGGCCAGAGCGTGCCGGTCGGTGTGGGCCAGCCCACCCTGCGCATTGATGGCCTGACCGTTGGCGGTACGGCTTGAGCAGGCGCTGGCTGGCACCGGCCCGATTCTGTGCCCAAGCTGTGCTACATTGCAGCCCATGAATTTTGCAGCGTATTACTTTAGCTATTTTTACTTCTCTGGCGCCGTTGGCGGTCGAGAGGGTTCAAGCGTGCTGAAGTAAACGTTTTCGAATTCTCCAAAAACCGCCGGCAACCCCGGCGGTTTTTTTTGCCCTTTGAACCACCAGGAGTGATTGACAGGACCGCCCCAGCCCAAGCCCAGACCGACTACAGAGGCGACCGAACCGGCATCACCGACGACGAACGAATCAAGGACATTACCGTGCTCCCACCGCCTGAACACCTGGTGCGTTTTTTTCCTATTCAGGGTACGCCGGTTGAATCCTTGATTGCCGGCACCCGCCAGGCCATACACAACATCATGTCCGGCAAGGACGACAGGCTGCTGGTGGTGATCGGCCCCTGCTCTATCCACGACCCGTCGGCGGCGTTGGCCTATGCACGGCTGCTCAAAGAGCAGCGCGACACCTATGCCGATACGCTGCAGATCGTGATGCGGGTGTATTTTGAAAAACCTCGCACCACGGTCGGCTGGAAGGGCTTGATCAACGACCCCTATCTGGACGAAACCTTCCGCATCGACGAGGGACTGCGTATTGCGCGCCAATTGCTCATCGAGATCAATCGCCTGGGCCTGCCCGCTGGCAGTGAGTTTTTGGACGTGATCTCGCCCCAGTACCTGGGCGACTTGATCTCCTGGGGCGCGATTGGCGCGCGCACCACCGAGAGCCAGGTGCACCGGGAGCTCGCCTCCGGCCTGTCGGCGCCGATCGGATTCAAGAATGGCACAGACGGCAACATCAAGATCGCCAGCGACGCGATTCAGGCAGCGGCGGGTGCCCACCATTTTTTATCGGTGCATAAAAATGGGCAGGTGGCGATTGTGCAAACCCTGGGCAACCCTGACTGCCATGTGATTCTGCGTGGCGGCAAAGCGCCCAATTACGATGCGCGCAGCGTGGCCGCTGCCTGTCAGGATTTGCAGAAGGCCAAACTGCCGCCCACGCTGATGGTGGACTGCAGCCATGCCAACAGCAGCAAGCAGCATGAAAAGCAACTTGATGTGGCGCGCGACATTGCGGCCCAGGTCGCGGCCGGCTCGCGCCATGTTTTTGGTGTGATGATAGAGAGCCACCTGCTGGCTGGCGCGCAAAAATTCACCCCCGGCGCTGACGATGCCACAGCGCTGGTTTATGGCAAAAGCATCACCGATGCCTGCCTGGGCTGGGAGCACTCGCTGCAGGCGCTCGCAGGCTTGTCTGAGGCGGTTTTGGCGCGCCGCGCTGCGGCCTGAGCACCGGCGCGACCAAGCCAAAACAGGCAGAGTGTTCAAGGCCAGGGCCACTGCGCTCAGAGTGAGCGCAGCAACTTTTGGTGAATATCACCGAAACTGCCATTGCTCATGCACACAATATGGTCTCCCGGGCGGGCCGCTTTGAGCAGCTGGGCCAGCAGGGCCTCGATGTTGTCGCTCACCAGGGCTCGGTCGCCCATGCTGGCCAGAGCCTCCCGGGCGTCCCAGTCCAGGCCGCCGGCGTGGCAAAAAGCCAGGTTGGCGTCTGCCAGGCACCAGGGCAGTTGGGCCTTCATGGCACCGAGTTTCATGGTGTTGCTGCGCGGCTCAAACACCGCCAATATACGTACTGTCGGCCCGACTTGGCCTCGCAGACCCTCAAGCGTGGTGCGTATGGCGCTTGGATGGTGGGCAAAATCATCATAAACCGTGATGCTGCCCGCCTCGCGTGATATGCGGCCGCGCAGCTCCATACGGCGCTTCACGTTCTCGAAGCTGCCCAGGGCCTGTGCGGCCTGCGCAGGCGGCACCCCCACATGCTCTGCGGCTGCGATGGCTGCCAAGGCATTGAGCTGGTTGTGCAGGCCCTGCAGCGACCACCTGACCTGCCCGGCCGGGCGGCCTTGTTGCAGCACCGTGAAATCCTGTGGCGCACCGCTGGCTGTGAAGTCGCTGACCGTGGCCCCAAAGCTGCGAATTTCGCTCCAACAGCCCATGTGCAAGACACGGTCCAGACTTTCTTCCAGGCCATTCACCACGACCCGGCCGCTGCCGTTCGGCCCGGGCCCGGGCACAGTGCGAACCAGGTGGTGAAACTGGCGTTCGATGTCAGCCAAGTCGTTGAAGATGTCGGCGTGGTCAAACTCCAGGTTATTCAGCACAGCGGTGCGGGGCCGGTAATGCACAAACTTGCTGCGCTTGTCAAAAAAAGCGGTGTCGTACTCGTCGGCCTCGATCACAAACAACGGTTTTCGGGATGTGTCGGCGCGGCTGCCGGTGGCAACGCTGGCGCCCAAGCGGGCCGAGAGACCAAAATTAAGCGGCACGCCGCCCACCAGGAAACCTGGCGCGTGGCCGCACTGCTCCAGGATCCAGGCCACCATGGCCGTGGTCGTGGTTTTGCCGTGTGTGCCAGCAATGGCGATCACATGGCGGCCCTGCAGCACATGCTCAGCCAGCCACTGTGGGCCGCTGGTGAAGGGCAGACCAGCGTCAAGAATAGCCTCCATCAGGGCAAATTTTGGCGCACCGCTGGCTAGCCTGGCCCGACTAACCACGTTGCCGACGACAAATAAATCGGGCTTCAGCGCGAGTTGCTCAGCGCCAAAGCCCTCGATCAGTTCGATGCCCAGGGCGCTGAGCTGCTCGCTCATGGGCGGGTAGACCCGGCTGTCGCAACCGGTCACCTGATGCCCGCTTTCCCGGGCCAGCGCGGCCAGGCCGCCCATGAAAGTCCCGCAAATACCCAAAATATGAATGTGCATCTTTCAATTTTAGGTGCTCTGGCAGAGGCAAAATAGTGCCCTATGAGTGCTTTGAAATCTGAAATAGCGAGCCTCGCAGCCCAGTGGGTGGTTGAAGAGGGACTGGACTACCGGGCGGCCAAGCAGCGCGCTGTGAAGGCCCTTGGCCTGCCCAATCGCACGGCCCTGCCCGACAATGAAGCGCTCGAGACCGCCGTGATCGACCATATTGCGGTGTTTTGTGCTGACTCGCAGGCGGATGAATTGCGTGCCCTGCGCGGACTCGCACTGACCTGGATGGAGCGCATGGCCGGCTTCAGGCCGTATATCGCAGGCGCGGTTTGGCGCGGCACGGCCACCCGGCTGAGCGACATCTACATCCAATTGTTTTGCGACGACAGCAAATCGGCCGAAATTTTCCTGATCGAACAGCGGGTGCGCTACCTGCCGCGTAGGGTTACAGGCTTTCACGGCGAAGCAGTCGACGCACTGAGCGTTCATGCCCTGTGCCCAGGGTTGAACGAGGAGGTCGGCGTGCACCTGCTGGTGTACGACCATGACGATGTGCGCGGCGCGCTCAAACCAGACGCCAGGGGGCGGGCACCGCGCGGCGATTTGGCCGCACTGCGTGCTTTGGTGCATGATCGGAAATCATGAGCTCCCAAGACAGCATCCCAGCCAAGCCGCCACCCAGTGCTCCTCGGTGGGCGCGCCGGCGGGGTACGCTGCTTGGCCTGGCCAGTACGGCGGCACTCGGCGGCCTGGGCCTGGCCTGGTGGCAGCGCCAGGCGCCGGAACAAGCAGAACTCGTCACACCGGCGCTTTGGTCGGTGGTGTTGGCTACGCCGCAGGGCCAGAATTTGCAGCTGGCAGATTTGCGCGGACGGCCCTTGCTGATCAATTTCTGGGCCACCTGGTGCCCGCCCTGTATTGAGGAGCTCCCTCTTCTTAGTCGCTTTTATCAGGAAAATGTATCTAAAAGTTGGCAACTACTGGGTATTGCGGTAGATCAGTCGGAGGCTGTGAATCGTTTTCTGGCCCAGTCGCCGGTTTCTTTTCCGGTTGCCCTGGCGGGCTTTGCCGGTATCGAGCTCAGCAAGACCCTAGGCAATTTAAGCGGCGCCCTGCCTTTTACTGTGGTGCTGGCTGGCAGCGGCGCGGTAGCGCATCGTAAAATGGGGCGTATAACGCCTGAAGACTTGAGCGCATGGTCCGCCCTGCGCTGAACTGTCTGCAGCAGGATAAAAATCATTTTTTCATTAATTTTTCACTATGTTTTTCGCAGTTGCCTTTTTTTAAGGTAAATTAGCTGATGTTGAAATCAAAATCCTGGGAGATGTCATGGATTTAAGAAAACTCAAAACGCTGATTGACCTGGTTTCCGAGTCCAATGTGTCAGAACTCGAGATCATCGAACCAGAGGGCAAGATTCGTATTGTCAAAGCCAGTTTGGCCGCAGTACCGGCTCAGGCGCAGGTTCAGCCTGCTGCGGTTCAGCAGCCAAGCGGGCCCCAGGTCGTCCAGGCAGTTGCACCGGCAGTGGTCGCCATGGCAGCAGCGGAGCCGCCCGCGGTCATCGCCGTCAAATCCCCGATGGTGGGTACTTTTTACCGGTCTGCTGCGCCCGGGGCCAACGCTTTTGTTGAAGTGGGTGACCTGGTCAAGGTGGGAGACACCGTCTGCATCATCGAAGCCATGAAGATTCTCAACGAGATCGAGTCCGAAGTCTCAGGCACGGTCAGCCGGGTTTTGTGCGAGAACGGACAGGCCGTGGAATACGGCCA
>CAMATS010000170.1 GCA_945861195.1 Rhodoferax sp. OV413 | reverse complement strand
TTTACCACCGCATAGCGCTGCAGGGTCAGGGCGCGGGCTACGTCATGGGCCACCAAGGGCTGCGGATAGTCCCGGCCTAGCTCTATACCGGCCATCTGCAGTTCCAGCGGTTTAGCAGTCCAGGGCGCGTGGAGTGCCTTGTTGGGCAGCTGGGCCAGTTGCGGCAGATAGCGGCGGATGAAGCTGCCTTGCGGGTCAAAGCGCTCGCTCTGGCTGACCGGATTGAAGATACGGAAATAAGGCTGCGCGTCACAGCCGCTTGAGCTCACCCACTGCCAGCCGCCGTTGTTAGCCGATAGGTCGAAGTCGTTGAGCTGCTCTGCGAAATAGCGCTCACCCCAACGCCAGTCGACCCCCAGGTCCTTGACCAAAAAGCTGCCCACCACCATGCGTAGCCGGTTGTGCATATAGCCGGTCTGATTGATTTGTGCCATGGCCGCATCGACCAGCGGGTAGCCGGTCCGGCCCTCACACCAGGCCTTGAACAGCTGCTGCGCCAAGGGCCCCTGCTGCCAGACGATTTTGTCGTAGTCTGGTTTGAAAGCAGCATGTGCCACATGGGGGAAATTAGCCAGAATCTGCGCATAAAAATCGCGCCAGATGAGCTCGCCTAGCCAGATGCTCGCACCGCGGCTGCCCAGGCGGTGGCGCTCTAGTGCCAGAGCCGCGAGTTGGCGGATCGAGACCGTGCCAAAGCGCAGGTGGACGCTGAGGTAGCTTGGGCCCTTGACGGCCGGAAAATCGCGTGTCTCGTGGTACTGGTCCATGCGCCCTAAAAAATCCTTGAGCAGCGCTTGGCCCCCAGAGCTGCCGGTTGGAATCTTCAGGGCTCTCAGGTTGCTGGGCGCAAAGCCCAGCTCCGCCAGGGTCGGCACCGGCTGTTGCAGCCCGCTGGGGCGTGGCGACAAGCCCTTGGCATGGGGCAGTGGGTTGTGTTCCTGCAGGTGCCCTGGCAGCAGGCTGGCCAGCCAGTTGTTTTTGTAGGGAGTAAAGACCCCATAGGGGGCACCTGCCTGGGTCAGGATTTCACGCCGTTCAAACACCACATGGTCTTTGCAGGTGTGCAGGCTCACCCCGGCATCAGCCAGGGCGCCGCGTACCCTGGCATCGCGCTCCAGTGACTGTGGCTCATCATCATGGGCTGCAAACACCGCCTGCGCCCGCAGCTCTCGGGCCAGTGCCACCACCTCCTCGCTGCCAATGCCGTGACGCACGATCAGGCCTCCGCCTGGCAGGGTGGTGTGCTGGCGCAAGTCTGCGTCGAGCTCGCACAAGGCTTCGCGGATGAACTCAACCCGCCGGTCCACCCGAGGCAGTGGTTCGAGGATGTCGCGGTCAAAGACAAACAGGCAATGCACTTGGCGGCAAGCCTGCAAGGCCCTGCACAGGGCGGTGTTGTCAGCCAGCCGAAGGTCGCGCCTGAACCACATCAAACCGGTGTCGAATTGCTGGGTCATGTTCGCCGCTAAAATTGTTATATGCCCGGAGATTTTGCCCTGACTAACCTAACCAATCATTTTTTGATTGCCATGCCGGGTTTACAGGATGCGATGTTTTCTAAAAGTGTGGTCTATCTGTGCGAACACAGCGCGCGTGGAGCGCTTGGCCTGGTGATCAATAAACCCTGCGAGATCGACCTGCGCCGCCTGTTTGAGAAGGTTGATTTGCCGCTGTTTCGCAAAGACCTGAGCGCCGCGCCGGTGTTTCTCGGTGGGCCGGTACAAACCGAGCGCGGCTTTGTGTTGCACGACCCCTCCTTCAGCGAAGCTGACAAGCCGCACGAACCGGTCTATGCCTCGACCATGTGCATTCCTGGCGGCCTGGAGATGACCACCTCCAAAGACGTGCTCGAGGCCCTTTCCACCGGGGCCGGCCCGCGCCGGGTGCTGGTCTCGCTTGGCTATTCTTCATGGGGCGAGGGGCAACTGGAGTCGGAGCTCTCAGACAACAGTTGGCTCACCGTAGCTGCCGACCCGACCCTTATTTTTGACACCCCGGTGGCCCAGCGCTATGAGCAAGCGCTCAGACTACTTGGCGTAGAGGCCTGGATGCTCTCGCCAGACGTGGGGCATGCATGAATAGCGCGCCCACAGCAGCTGGCCTGCAGACCTTTTTGGGGCTAGATTTTGGTGAAAAAAATACCGGGCTGGCGCTGGGCAACCGCTTGCTGCGCAGCGCTCAGGCACACGGCACGGTGCGGGCCCAGGGCGACGCCCGCTTTCTGGCGATTGCCAAAGTGGTACAGGAGTGGCAACCCGATGCGCTGGTGGTGGGCGTGCCTTTTCACCCCGATGGCCAGCCCCATGACAACACCCGCCGTGCGCGGCGCTTTGCGCGCCAGCTCCAGGGGCGCTTCAAGCTGCCCGTGTTTGAGGTTGATGAACGCTACAGCACCACCGAAGCGCTGTCGCAGGGTGCCAAAGACGCCGATGCTGCAGCTGCCTGCATTATTCTGGAGCAATTCTTGAGGGCCATGCCATGAGCCATCTGGTGTTGGACGCCGAGGCTCTGTACCAAGCCCTGTTGACAGGGGTCAGCGGGCTGCTGCGACCCGGGGTGCGGCTGATAGGCGTTACCTCCGGGGGTGCCTGGCTGGCCGAGCGCTTGCAGCGCGACCTGCAACTTGAGGGCCCACCGGGCATCATCTCGTCGGCGCTGCACCGAGACGATTTTTCGCAGCGCGGCATGACTGCCGCGGCGCAAACCAGGATTCCTTTTGATGTCAAAGGCTCGCACATTGTTTTGGTGGACGATGTGCTCTACACCGGGCGCACCCTGCGAGCCGTGATCAATGAGCTGTTTGACTTTGGCCGCCCGGCCAGTGTCCGGCTGGCCGTGTTGGTAGACCGGGGTGGGCGTGAACTGCCGGTGCAGGCCGATGTCTGCGCCGCCCGCGTGGCGCTGGCGGCCAACCAGTCGCTGGCGCTGGCCCGCGATGCTGGCGGCGGTTTCAGTTTTGAAGTGGAATCGCGCTAGCCATGTTGTCCCGCCGCAACCCCCAGCTCAATGCCCAAGGGGAACTCATACACCTGCTGTCGATCGAGGGCTTGCCGAAAAGCATTCTGACCCAGGTGCTCGACACCGCAGCCAACTTTGTCAGCGTCAACGACCGCGAGGTCAAGAAAGTGCCCTTGCTGCGCGGCAAAAGCGTGTTCAACCTGTTTTTTGAGAACTCCACCCGCACCCGCACCACCTTTGAAATCGCCGCGACGCGCCTGAGCGCCGATGTCATCAATCTGGACATCGCGCGATCCTCTGCCTCCAAGGGCGAGTCGCTGCTCGACACCATTGCCAACCTGAGCGCCATGGCGGCTGATTTGTTTGTGGTGCGGCACGGCGAATCAGGCGCCCCCTACCTGATTGCCCAGCATGTCGCGCCGCATGTGCATGTGATCAATGCGGGCGATGGGCGGCATGCCCACCCCACGCAGGGCCTGCTCGACATGTACACCATTCGGCATTACAAGAAAGATTTCTCTAACCTGGTCGTGGCTATTGTTGGCGATGTGCTGCACTCACGCGTGGCCCGCTCGGACATCCATGCCTTGAGCATTTTGGGCTGCGCCGAGATCCGGGTGGTCGGCCCCAAGACCCTGGTGCCAGCCGATATGGCGCCCATGGGCGTGCGGGTCTGTCACACCCTGGAGGAGGGCATTCGCGATTGTGATGTCATCATCATGCTGCGCCTGCAAAATGAACGCATGAGCGGCGCGCTGCTGCCTTCTGCACAGGAATTTTTTAAAAGCTTTGGCCTGACCCCCGAGAAATTGCAGCTTGCCCGCCCAGATGCCATCGTGATGCACCCCGGCCCGATCAATCGGGGCGTAGAAATCGATTCGGCGGTGGTCGATGGCCCGCAAAGTGTGATCCTGCCTCAGGTGACTTTCGGCATCGCGGTGCGCATGGCGGTGATGAGCATCGTGGCTGGCAATGAGGCCTGAAGTCGTGTTGTCTGAGACAGGCTTGAATACATCATGAGCATCCTGATCAAGGGTGGGCGGGTGATTGATCCAGCCTCGGGCTTGGATGCCATAGCCGATGTTGCTGTAGCCGATGGCAGGGTGGTCGGCATCCAAACCATTCCGGCTGATTTCCGGCCCAGTCACATCCTAGAGGCCAGTGCTTGTGTGGTGGCTCCCGGCCTGATTGATTTGGCGGCGCGTCTGCGTGAACCGGGCCATGAGCATGCCCGCATGCTCGAGTCAGAGATGGCCGCAGCGGTGGCCGGCGGTGTGACCCGCTTGGTCTGTCCGCCCGACACCGACCCAGTTCTCGATGAACCAGGCCTGGTTGAAATGCTGCGTTTTCGATCTGAAAAGCTCAATCTGGCCCGCCTTCATCCGCTCGGTGCCCTGACCCGCAAGCTCGCTGGCGACACCCTCACTGACATGGTCGAACTCAGCGAAGCTGGTTGCGTGGCTTTCAGCCAGGCCGAGCTGCCCCTGGCCAACACCCTGGTGATGCAGCGCGCGTTTCAATACGCCAGCACCTTTGATTTTGCGGTCTGGCTGCGGGCGCAGGATTTTTATTTAGGGCGAGGTGTTGCCGCGAGTGGCGCCTTGGCTACCCGCATGGGCCTGAGCGGCGTTCCGGTGGCTGCCGAGACGATTGCCCTGCACACGATTTTCGAGTTGATGCGGGCCACTGGCGTGCGCGTGCACCTGTGTCGCCTGAGCAGTGCCGCCGGGGTAGCCCTGGTGCGGGAGGCCAAGCGCGAGGGCCTGCGCCTGAGTTGCGATGTCAGCGTCAACTCGCTGCACCTGATCGACGGCGATATCGGTTACTTCGACAGCCGGGCCCGGCTCAACCCGCCCCTGCGCCAGCAGCGCGACCGCGAGGCCCTGCAAGCCGGCTTGGCCGATGGCACGATTGATGCCCTGGTGTCTGACCACACCCCGGTGGACGAAGACGCCAAGGCCCTGCCTTTTGCCGAGAGTGAAGCGGGCGCTACCGGGCTCGAACTGCTGCTGAGTCTCTCGCTCAAGTGGGGCGCTCAGCGGGGCCTTAGCCTGGCGCAGAGCTTGGCGCCAATTTGTAGCGGCCCGGCCAAGGTGATCGGGCCATCACTTGGTGCGCAGTCAGAGGGCGTCGGGCGTGTGCAAGTTGGTGCTTTGGCAGACCTGTGTGTATTTGATCCCGCGGCGGCCTGGACGGTGGGTGCCGACAGTCTGCGCAGCCAGGGCAAGCACACCCCTTTTTCTGGGTATGAGTTGCCCGGCCAGGTACGCTACACCCTGGTGGGCGGCAGACTGGCCTTTCGGGCCACTTGAGCAGGCGCCGTTCCTGCTGCGGCTCAATGGTTTGGCCAAGCCGCGCGCACCAGACAAAGGGCGTACAAGACGCCTGCACAAATGAGTAAACTGTTGGCTCCCATCAAAAGGCGGTGACATCATGGAGCCTATTGCGCTTGCGATCATTATTTTGTTGCTCTTGGCCCTGGTCTGCCTGGTGATGTACTTTTCGTACCTGCAGCAGAACTCCAAGCTCGACGAGATCAACGCGCGGCTCAGTAAATTGCAGCCCTATCAGAGCCAGCGCAGAGACCCAAAGATCATCCGGCAGCAGCGCGCGGCGAGCTGCGATCACATGATGCTGCTTGAGGCAGCCCTGCAAAACTCCCAGCGCGAGGACTTGACGCCCGAGGAGTTGCAGGCCATTGATGCCGCCCGAGACACCTTCAAGGCCTGCGCTGACGAACTCAAAAACGATGGCGAGTGGATGGGCGTGCCCTTTGACCTGGA
>CAMATS010000169.1 GCA_945861195.1 Rhodoferax sp. OV413 | reverse complement strand
ATCGGGCACGAAACCTCCTCGGGGCAGGTGGATGTGGTGCGGCACCGCAGCACGCTGCATGTGGCCAGCACGCGCCTGGTGCGCGAACTGGCGGCGTTTGAAGAGGGGCGACTGCCATGACGGCCCAGGCCGTGTTGGACTTCTGGTTCAAGGAAATCGACGCCAAGCAATGGTGGACCAAATCGGCGGAGTTTGACCAGCTGATTGCGTCGCGCTTTGGCAGCTTGCACGCCGCGGCCGCGCGCTGCGAGCTGCAGGCCTGGCGCGAGACGCCGCGGGGCCGATTGGCCGAAATCATTGTGCTGGACCAGTTTTCGCGCAATATGTACCGAGACCAACCACAGGCCTTTGCCTGCGATGCCCTGGCACTTGCGCTGGCGCAAACCGCCGTGGCTGCTGGGGCCGATGCCGCTCTTGAGATACGGCAACGCCCTTTCTTGTACATGCCCTACATGCACAGCGAATCGCCACTTATCCACAGCACCGCGCTGGCGCTGTTCAGCCAAGCTGGGCTAGAGAGCAGTCTGGCCTCTGAGCACCACCACAAGGCCATCATCGAGCGCTTTGGCCGCTACCCCCACCGCAACGCCATCCTCGGGCGGCCGTCCACCACCGAAGAGCTTGAGTTCCTGGCCACGCCAGGCTCGTCGTTTTGAGTGTGTTTTGCCTTATTGGATGCAGATTTAATCATCATGCAGTTAGAGCCTGACAGGCTCAAACGGGACAAGACCCTGGCTGTTTGAGGGCGAGACACGGGTGCACCGGGGGCGGCCTAGGGCCGCTGTAAGCAAAACGCCCATCAAAATCCGCCTTGACGCCGATGTGCTGGCCGCCCTGCGTGCCAGCGGCGATGGCTGGCAAACCCGCATCAACGACACCTTGCGCGCGTCTTTGCAATTGGCTGGGCGGCTGGGCTAACGAATAGCGCTTTTTCGAGATTGTTCATGACGCAATTTCCACTGTCCGCGTAGAATAAGCGCAGAAAACACGCATTTCTCACCCATAAAGGAATTTCAAATGTCTACCGAACGAGAGTCTGTACGCCTCAGCTTGGCTGTATCCCCAGAGCTAAACGACCGCTTAGAACAATTGGCCGCAGCGGGCCACACGTCAAAAAGCGAGATTCTTCGCAAAGCTATAGCCCTGTTTGACGTGGTCGCCGAAGCCAAATCGGAGAAGAAACGCTTTGGCATCCTGGACCAAAACAAGATACTGCTGACGGAAATTGTTGGGATCTGATGGAAACGATTGATTTGGTTCAGCTCACCAAAGCTGGCCACCGATATGACGCCACCATCACCAGCGAAACGCCCCAAGACGCGCAAGCAAGGCGCAGCGAAGAGGCGGCGGTCGCTGCGCAAAAAAGGCACTTTGCCTATGTTCTCTTTTACTTCGGGCTGTTGACGATCGGCGCTATTTTCATCGGATGCATTTACCTGTTCGCTGGTGGTACGGCAGAGGACAAAAAATGGGCTGCGGGCCTGCTCAGTGCGATCGTCTCTGGGTTGGTGGGGTATCTGGTTGGAAAAGGCAGAAATTAACGAGGTACAGCGCCCAAATTTGCCGATCCAAAGCCGCTTTCGCGCCCTCGCGGCAAGCGCTGATGCGCAACAGGCGCTAGTCGTGCTTGACCGCTTGGATGCGGCAGATAGGGCAGTATTTTCCAATTCAGGTACGAGCCTGAAGCGAAATCAGTTTGGTCTCAATCGTCATACAGGCTGACCGGGTTGAACATGACAGTGTAAGCGGCGCGGAAGTGTGCCCCTGTCTTGTTGAATTCATTCTTACAAGGCCCCTGCCAGGGCCGGCCGCAGGCCCCCCCAGATCGTGCATGTACTCATGCACGATCCTGCAGTCAACCAACTTTTTCTGTGAGGGAGATGGTGCCTGTAAGCCCGCAGCCCTGCGGTGATTGGTCTTGATTCAGGCCCGGATCTTGACCTCAGGCTTGTTGAACATGGCGAACAATTGGGCCTTCGCTGCCTGCATCTCCTTTGCCGCTTGCAGGTCGGTTTTTGCGCAGGCTTGGTTCTGTAAATCTTTGAGCGTGATGCCCTTTTTGAACGTCACCAAACATTTCTCGCTCAGCACCGCCAGACACTCCAGCGGGGTCTTCACATCGGCATGTTTGTAAACCTTTTTGATCTTTCCCTTATCGCCGATCACCTCGGTGGCGAACAGACAGGGCCGGTGCATATTGAGCCAAAAGTTGAAGGTGTTGGCGAAGAATTCGTTGATCGGTTTGGCATACTTTTGCGGTATGTGGATGTAGCCCATATGCTTCCTGACAACGCTGGCGTTTTTGCTTTCAGCCAAAGCGTTATCGTTACTTTGGCGCGAGCGTGATTTGGTCTGCTCGATGTTCAATTTATTGAGCAGTTCAGCCACTTTTTTGTTGATGTATTCCGTGCCATTGTCCGAGTGAAATCCCTTGATAACAAACGGGAACTGGCTCAGGATAAAGGCCAGCACGGGTAGCAAAAATGCCTCGCTTATGCCCTGTACGCAGGCCTCAACCTGCCACTGGCTCACCGCATCCACGCAGGTGATGTGATAGACCCCCTTGATGCCGTCAAGGTCGCCTTGGTGGACGCTGTCAATGCGCACCCAGCCCGCACGTCCATCGGGCCGCGGAGCCTTGCGTACACCGATTGGGTTGCACACGCAGCGGGTCTTGGTAAAGCTCCTGCGAAGGGTTTGGTAACCGCTGCTTTTGCGCAGGTTGTACAGATGGGACACAGACAGGCCTGCCAGTCGTTCATAGCGTTTGTCGCCGTAGGTGTTGTAGGCGCGTTTGAGCAGGTGCACGATGGCAGGGCCGCAGACGTCTTCGTTGGCCCGGTCCATCTCCACCAGCAGGTCGATATCGCTCGCGTTGTACTTGCGGGCAAACGGCGCGCTCGGTGCCCAGTAGCGCTTGACCAGGGGCTTCGCCGCGAGCCGGTTGTTGTGCCAACGCGCCACCAGGCGTTTTATCTGGGCTCGGCTGTAACCACTGGTGCGCTGCAAGTAGGCGAGCACCACGCCTCGCTCGGCCCTTTTGCGGTGGGGGTAGTCAAAGCGCTTGAGCACGCGGCTGATGTGCTCGTATCTTTCATTGCCATCCTTCTCGCCAATGCCGCTGAAGCTGACTTCTGGCGTTGCTTTGAGAAAGTCTTGCAGTTGGGCAATCGTGTCCAACTTTGTTTCGTTCATGTCGATCACCATCTTTGGATGATCAACCTTTTGACGATCTTAGGCGCTAACGGTCCCGCTTTGGGCTCATTCCTGACTGGAAATACATGGACCGTTCAGGCTCACACCTCGTTGGACAAGGCTAGCAGTGGACATTTTGGCAGTTGGTAGCTATCGTTGGTGTTTATCCGTTTAGGAGTACCCCATGGACACCGCACGTATTTTTCAATCCGACGGCAGCCAAGCCGTTCGGCTACCCAAAGAGTACCGGTTTGTCGGCACCGAGGTGGGGGTCAAACATTTCGGCAATGGCGTGTTGTTATTGCCGGTGGATGACCCTTGGCAAACGCTGTTGGCTGGACTCGCCGCCTTTGAGCCAAAATTTGTGTTGACGCGCAATCAACCTGACGACCAGGTTCGCGCCGAGATTGCGCCATGATCCGGCCAAAGCTGGCTCGGCGCGTAACAGCCAAGCCCCAGAGATGTTTCTGCGCCCTCAGCCAACAGGCCCTGCTGGTTACCAACAACATGCGTGAGTTTGCCAAGGTGCCGGGCTTGCAGCTGGATAACTGGATCACCAGCTGAGGTAATCGGCTTCATCTGACCCAGTTCATCGTGCAGAGTTTGGCGGACAACACCCAGGTTGCAGCCTCGTCATGCCCGCGAAGGCGGGCATCCATGCCTTGAGCAAATTTATTTTCATCAAATCGGTGTGCCAACCCTCACATTTCCAAAAGCGGTTCGTCTCTACCCATGTAAGGAATAAGCCTTGCACCCCAACCAACCCAAAGGAAATACCATGAAAACCATCTTCTTGTTGCTGTCGTTGCTCGCCGCCGGTCAGGCCATGGCCGACCAATCCGTCAACGGCTACTTTCGCAGCAATGGCGCCTACGTTCAGCCACACCAACGCACTTCGCCCAACAGCACCCTTTTTGACAACTACAGCAGCCAGGGAAACTACAACCCTTACACCGGCAAAGCAGGCACGGTGAATCCCTACAAATAGAAGGTTCCCCAAAGCGCGCAGGGCGGGTTTGGGCCAAACCAAACCAGGCCCTTGCGTCAGGTTTGTATTTGCCTGGCACATCTCGCCATGGCGCTGGACCATCAGTCTTCCAACCTCCACCAAGGACACCCATGAACAACGCCATCTGCAAAGCAGCCGCCATCTTGATCGCGGCGAACTGCATCGGCACAGCCGCAGCACAGCAAGGCTTTTCTTACAACCCCTACGGCGGGCCCCAACACGGCGTGGGCTACCAAGCCACCGGCAGCTACCCCAGTTCAGCGTTCAGCCCAAGCGGTGGCTATCATGCGAACGGCCGTGGCGGTTTTTACTACGGCGGCGTCGGCAGCTCGCCCATCGGCGGCACCTACCAAAACCTTGGCACAGGAAGCCGTTATGGCACACACCGTTAATTTTTGGGCGTTTCATATGACAACTGCTGGCCAAGCGGCAGAAGCACCTCGCCAAGCCCAGGCAACCCGATGACCGATGAAGACATCATCGCGGCGCTCTGCGCGGGCGGCGCAGAGCAATCAGCTGCACTGCGCAGGCTTTATGAGCAAAAAGGCCGGGAATTTGGCCGATTCTTCATGGCCAAAGGGCTTTCCCGGGCCGACGCTGACGATGTGTTGCACGAGGCGCGGTTGAAGGTTCTCAAGCAGGCAGAGAGTTTTCGTGGTGCTGGCGCCGCCAATGCCTGGCTGTGGCAGATTGCCCGAAATGCGCTGATTGACCACCAGCGACAAAGTCTGCGCAGCACCGAAGACACGCTCACCGACGAAGAATGGTTGCTGGCCGAGTCAAGCCCCACCATGCAAACGCGCGATCCGACCCAAGCGCCAAAGGCTGTGGACGACTGCGTCAGCAAAGGGTTGTCGCGGTTTGCCAAAAAAGAGCCCGACAGAGCCTACGCGTTGGAACTGGTCATTGAGGGGGTTGACGGCAAAGAAATTGCCGATCGGCTGGGCCGTACTGAAATGGCGACCCGGCAATATTTGACGCAAAGCCGTAAGCACATTGCGCCTTTCATACAAGATTGCCTGCAGTTACTTGCAGCCTAGGACCTGAGGCCATGACGAACAAAACAGACGACGAACAGTGGCTGGCCGCGCTGCAGGGGCAGACAGACGGCCCATTGTCTAAAACCGAGCAGGAGGCCAGGGTGATCCGCAACGCAGTGATGCAAGATCTTGACAAGCGACCCGCTTACCAGACCAGCGAGCCAGGTTTTCAGCGGCTCATGGCCACTGCCAAAGCTCAGGGGCTGCTTCACCCGGAAAGAGCGCCCTCTGTGCTGCAGCGCCTGGTTAACGCCGCGTATGAGTTTTTGACCATGCCGGCCAGCGTGATGGCGTCGGTCGCCTTGCTGGTGGGTTTGAGTGTGACCGTTAGCTGGCAGGCAGAGCAACTCCATGGCCTAGAGGCCGAGACCGTGCGCGGCGGCAGTAGTCTTGAGCAAGTGACACAAATTGTCGATTCACCCCAGGCTGCAGCTTCGCAGTGGCAGCAAGACCTGCTCAAAGCGGGCATCTCGCACAGTATGGCGTTTGAGGGGCCCAATCG
>CAMATS010000168.1 GCA_945861195.1 Rhodoferax sp. OV413 | reverse complement strand
GTTGCGTCCACCGCCACCACCGCAGCTCCCGCAGCACACAGCGCGTCCACATCTTCCAGCAGTGGCGTGATCCGCACCGCGCTGCTGGCAAGGTTGCGCTTGACAATGCCGACGACCGGAATACCAACCCGTGCCACCACCTGGCGTACCCGCGCTGCGCCTTCGATGCGCAGAGCGGTGGCACCTCCAGCCTCGGCCGCCAGTGCCATCGCCACCACGGTCTCATCCTGGTCCATAGCGCCGCCCTCAAGCGGCTGGCAGGAGACGATCAGGCCGCCTGCCCAGCGCTTAGCCCGTGGGTCATCGGCCACTGCTAGCCCTTAGGCGGCCAGCAGATTCATCTCGATCAGGTGCTGGCGCACCCGCTCCACCGAAGCAGGGGGCAGCGGCCGGTTGGGCTTGCCCATGTGATGGCTTTTGATCAGGCCCATGAGCTTGAGTGCTGTCTTGAAGCTACCCACCCCCGAGGCCCCGGCACTGAGTTCATTGGCCGCAAAGAACACCATCTGGAACAGGCGAATCAAACGGTCCTGCTCGGCCCGGGCCTCTTGCCAGCGGCTGGCTCGGGCATGGTCATACAGGCGCACATAGCCTTGCGGATCAACATTGGCCAGGCCGGGCACGATGCCGTGCGCACCACCCAGCAGGGCCGCATCGGCCACCACCTCAGAGCCGGTGAACAGGGCGAAGTGGGGCAGGTCCTGCAGGTCTTGCAGCAGCATGCGAAAGCCGCCCTCGTCACCGCTGCTGTCTTTCAGCGCTACCACCACCTTCTCACGGGCCAGAGTGTTGACGGTGTCGCGCGCCAGCTTGATGTTCACGCAGACTGGAATATCGTAGGCCACCACCGGCAGGTCGACCGCATCACGCACGTAGCGGAAGTGGTCCAGGGTCTCGGCCTGGTTGGTGCGGGTGTAATAGGGCGCGGTCAGCACTAGCGCCTGCGCGCCCAGGGCCTGGGCCTGGCGGCCATGCGCGATGCAGTGGTCGGTGGTGGCATCCATCACGCCCACCAGCACTGGCACGCGCCCGGCGGCCTCCTGCACCGCAGTCTCGATCACCAGTCCCCGCTGGGCCGCATTCAGGAACACGCACTCGCTGGTCGAGCCGAGCACGAACAGGCCGTGCACTCCGCCGTCGATGAGGTGGCGCAACACCGCACGCAGACCCTGGGGGTCAATCTGCCCGTCATGGTCGTAGGGCGTGGCGACGGGGGGAACAATGCCGTGGAGCTTGAGCGTTGAGGTCATGGGTAAAACAATCGGTCAGGACATGAACAGCCTGGGCAAGGCCAGGATGAAGGGCGGGTACACAATCATCAGGATCTGCACGATGATCAAGGGAATAAGCCAGGGGATGGTGGCGCGGATCAGCCGGTGCATCTCCACGCCATGGCTCTTGGACACCACGAACAGGATCATGCCCATGGGTGGCGTGAGCGTGCCGATCATCAAAGTAAAAATAATGTTCACACCAAAATACACTGGGTCAATGTTGAATTGCAGTGCCAAGGGTATGAACGACGGCACCAGCACCAGCAGCAAGGCCAGAACCTCAATAAAACAGCCCAGGATCAACAGCAACACTGTCACCGCAAACATGAACTCGGTGGGCGTGCTCGCCACTGACATCAGCAGCGAGGCAATTTGCTCGGGTGCTTTTTCGCGCGCCATCACGACGCCCATCATCGACACGCCGCCTATGATCAGACCGATGGTGGACGACATGACAGCTGTTTCGTAGATTGCATCCCACAGCTTGCGCCAGGTCAGCTCATGGTAGAAAAACAGGTCGATAAAGATCGCGTACAGCACGGTAACCGCGGCCGCCTCAGTTGGAGAAAAAATGCCGCTGAAGATGCCGCCAATAATCACCACTGGCGTTAAAAGCGCTGGGAATGAGACGATCAGTGAGGACCGAATTTGCCGCCACGTGGCTCGTTCATGAACCGGCAGCTTCACCCGTCCGGCGACAAAATAAAGCATGATCATCATCGCTGCGGTGCAAAGCAAGCCCGGCACGATGCCGCCTAAAAACAAGCCGCCAATCGAAGCGCCCGAAACCACCCCATAGACCACCATCGGAATGCTCGGCGGCACCAGCGGCCCCAGGATGGATGAGACGGCTGTCAGCGCCGCAGCCAGGTCGTGGGGGTAGCCGGCTTTTTGCATGGCCTCGGCCTCGATCTTTCCCAGGCCACCCGCGTCTGCCACCGCTGAACCTGACATGCCAGAGAAGAACAGACTGGCCAAGATGTTGACATGACCCAGACCACCTCGTATGTGGCCGACCAGATGGGTGGCAAAGCCAAACAGGTTTTTGGTGATGCTCGAAGAATTGAAAATATTTGCGGCCAATATAAACAGGGGCACGGCAATAATCGGAAAACTGTTGAGGCCGTCAACGATGCGTTGTGCAGCAAAACCAATGCCAATGCCGGTGTACAGAAAGTAGCCGACCGACACCAGAATCATCGAAACGGCGATTGGAATGCCGACAAAGATCAGCACCATCCAGGTGACGATAAAAGCCAGAAACGTCATGGTGCTCCTGCCATGTTGGTTTGCTGCTTGCCAGTCACACGCAGAAACAAGCGCCAGGCCCACAAGACAGCACCCAGGGGCAGCGCGGCATACAGTACGGCGTCAGACAAAAACAGGGTCACCGACTCGTCATGCCAAGTGCGAATCACGCCTTTTGTCCCCAGAAATGCCATGTACAGAGCCAACACACCGGTGGCCGCATCGATCAGCCGGTAGACGATTTTTCGAACCGCCCGGCTCCACAATTCGGGGATCATCTCCATGCGGATATGTTGGTTGGTACGCTCAGCCTCGCTCACCCCCATCAGGGCCATCCAGACCCACAGCCAGCGGACCAGCTCCTCTGTCCACACCAGTCCTGGGAACAGCCCTAAACGGCTCGCAATTTGTAGAAAGATGAGCAGGGTCAGGGCAATCAAAAAAATCGCGCTGACCGTTCCCTCTGGCGAATAGGGGCTGGGCTTCATGGCGTTTGCAACGCAGATCTGGACAGCTCGGATCAGCTCACTTGGTTGCGATCATGCGCTGAATTTCGCCTGCGCCGAGTTCGGCCTCAAGTTGGTCATGGTAGGGCTTCATGGCGGCGCGGAACGGACCCGTGTCAACCGTGGTGACCGTCAATCCTTTTGACTTGAAGAAGGCCACCAACTCGGATTCGCTCTTCATCACGCCAGCAGTTGAAACTTTGCCACCCGCCACGATGGCTTCTTCAAGCCACTGTTTTTGGGTGGGGTTGAGCTTCTTGAGCGCCTTGTCGCCCACCAAGATGGCTGAGCTGGCAATGAAATGGCCGGTCAGGGCAATGTATTTTTGTACCTCGTAGACCTTGGCCGCCTCTATGGTGGGCAGCGGGTTTTCCTGCGCATCAACCTGTTTGGTTTGCAGCGCCAGGTAGAGCTCGGCGAAAGCTACTGGGGCAGGCGTTGCCCCGACCGCTTGGGCATAGGCAATCAGAAAAGGCACGTTAGGTGTGCGCATTTTCAGGCCTTTGAGATCGGCCATGGAGTTGATCGGCTTGTTGGCGGTGGTGTGCCGTGTGCCCTCATACCAGACATCCATCAGATGCACACCCTTCTCGCGAAACTTTGCCTCCATGCGCTGGCCATAAGGGCCTTTGAGCACGGCCTTAAGGTGGTCGTAGCTTGAAATCACATAAGGCGCGCCAATCAGCTTGAGCTCGGGGATGATGTAGCTCATGTCGGGGTAGCCGGTATTGGTGATGTCGAGATCACCGGCCTGCACCTGGCCCACCATGGCTTTGAAGTCGCCCAGCTGCGACCCCGGGAATAGCTTCAGGGTCATGGTCCCTTTGGATGACTCTTCAAGTTTGCGCTTGATTTCCAGAAAGCCTTTATAGACCACATGGGTCTCTGGCAATTGGGTGCCCAAGCTCAGCGTCAGGTTCTGCGCCAATGCAGCAGCCGAGACGCAAAGCGACAGTATGGCAGCGAGGGGTTTCCAGGGTTTCATCATCAGTCTCCTTAGTAGTACGGTTATGGAAGGGTTACGAAAGGGTTGGCAAAAAAAGCATCAGTGCGGCCGGGCTACCGGCGCATACATCGTGTCAAGACGGCGGGAAATTTCATTGAAATGGTGGCGGTGCGCACGCTCCAGTGCCTGCACGTCGCCGGACTGCACCATTTGTGCGACCGCCAGATGGTCCTGCGCTGTGGCGCGCTGCGCCATAGCATCAGGCACAGGCAAACGGTCAGACAAGCGGTTGAAGACCTGCCAAAACAGATCGACCAGGCTCAACAGGAAGGTGTTGTCCAAGCAGCGGAACAGCGTGGCGTGAAAGGCCCGGTCGAGTTCGGCAAAGCTCTCGCCGCGCTCGCTGCACTGCAGCATCTGCTGGGCCAGTTCACTCAATTCATCGATATCAGAGGGGCCGATGTTCGCCACCACCTGAGAAATCATGCCCACCTCGAGCGAGCAACGCACTTGCAGCAACTCGCGCAAACTTGAGCCCTGCGCAGCAATCGAGTAGGGCAGGTTGTGCAGGATCGGGTCAAAGGAAAAATGCGCAACGAACACGCCTTCGCCGTGCCGGGTGCGGATAATGCCCAACGACTCTAAGGATTTGAGGCCCTCGCGCAGAGACGCACGCGACATGCCCAGCTCTTGGCACAGAACCGCCTCGGATGGCAGTGGATCGCCGCCCTTGAGCTGATGCTGCTCAATGAAGCGCTTGACCTCGGTCGTCGCTAATTGGTATGCCGGCAGTCGGGTGAAACTCTTCACGATGAGGTCAAGGGGGAGTGGGTGTTGCTAGAGTTCAGATGTCAGACATGTCTTGTTATTGTGCGCAGATCATGTGCGCCTGAACAGGGTGTTTACCCTAGGTTAAATTGGGGCGGCTAATGTCTAATTGGGGTCAGCTACGGTTTAATCTTCACACTTATGTCAGCAGCACCTATCCAGTCTATGTTCAGCAGCGCGCTTGCGGCCCTGAGCGATAGCTTGCCCGAGTCTGCCTGAGCTGGTGCCTAATGCCCCACACGCCAACACCTTTTGATGCATGGGCCACAGCCTACCGCAGGCTGCTCGAAACCTCGATCGAGCAAGCCGGGTTGGCTTTGCTGGCTCAGCCGTCACCAGCGCCCACCGCCAGCCCAGGCGCCCCGGTCTGCCTGGTGTTCTCACCGCACCCGGATGACGAGGCGCTGGTGGGCGGCTTGGCCTTGCGCTTGCGTCAGGAATCGGGCTGGCGTGTGGTCAATGTGGCGCTCACTTTTGGCAGCCGGCTGGAGCGCCGGGCCGAGCGTTGGACCGAGTTGCAGGCCAGTTGTCAGGTGCTGGGTTTTGACCTCATGTGTGCGGGCGAGGCCCCTGGCATGGGGCTCGAAGGTGTGCGAACAGCTGATGCTGCCGCCAACACGGTGCTGTGGCAACTCGCTGTGCGGCGCATCGAAGTGCTGCTTGATGACTACAAGCCGCGCGTGGTGATCTGTCCGCACCGTTTAGACGGGCACACAGCGCATATCGCCACCGCTTTATTGGTGGAGCAGGCGCTCGAGTCATCTCCTGCGTTGTCGCCTCACCTGTTGCAAAGCGAATACTGGAACACCCAGCTCGAGCCCCGGCTGATGGTGGCGCTGTCTGATGCCGATGTGGGGCGCTTGATGCTAGCCACCGCCATGCATGCCGGCGAGGTCAGCCGACAGCCCTACCACCTGAGGCTGCCAGCCTGGTTGATGGACAGTGC
>CAMATS010000167.1 GCA_945861195.1 Rhodoferax sp. OV413 | reverse complement strand
TTGCCGCTGCGATCACGCAGGTAGTACAGCTTGGCGCGGCGCACGTCACCACGACGCTTGACCTCAATGCTGGCGATCAGGGGGCTGTAGGTTTGAAATGTCCGCTCAACGCCCTCACCACTGGAAATTTTTCGAACAATAAAACCGCTGTTGAGCCCCCGGTTGCGCTTGGCGATCACCACACCTTCATAGGCCTGAACACGCTTACGTGTTCCCTCAACCACATTGACACTCACGATCACTGTGTCACCGGGAGAAAATTCGGGGATAGTTTTGCCAAGGCGAGCGATTTCTTCCTGCTCAAGGGTCTGGATCAGATTCATGATGTCCTCAAATGATCTTGGACGCGCCAGCGTCGAGATGACGCAAGGGCTGTCTCAGTGAGCAGCCGGCCGGCCAGAGGATCTGGTAAAGCCATTGATTATATCCGGCCAGTTCAGGCGCCGCGAAGTGGCGATCTTGCCTACTGAGCTTGTCGAACCGAGTCTCTGACGCCGCACGGGGATAGACCCAAAGCCTTGGGTCGGCCTATGCTTGCGGCTGATCCCCAGACTGAACCACGTTTGCCTCGGCTTGAGCTTGCTTGGCCAGAAAAGCCTCGTCCAGGGGTCCCAATCGCCCACTCTGACGGGCTTGTCGAATCAGGTCTGGGCGCAGCTGGGCCGTCAAGGCAAGGCTTTGTTCGCGGCGCCAGCGCTCGATCTCCGCGTGCTTGCCAGACATCAACACCTGCGGCACCGGTGTTCCGCCCCAGCTCTGCGGCCGGGTGTAGTGCTGGCAATCCAGCAAGCCGTCCAGTTGGGAGCCAAAGCTGTCTTGCTGATGGCTCTGCGCGTCATTGAGTACGCCCGGCTGGAGCCGGGCGACAGCGTCTAGCAGGGCCATGGCGGCGATTTCACCGCCCGACAATACAAAGTCGCCAAGGCTGATTTGCTGATCAACATACAAGTCAATAAAACGTTGATCAATACCCTCGTAGCGGCCGCAAATCAGAATAGCGCCATCGCTTTGCGCCCATTGGGCGACGGCATTTTGAGTGAGCACCTGACCGGCCGGGGAAAACAGCACTACCGGTGCTGGCCGCCCACGTTGTTCGAGAACATCTTCTATGCAACGCCGCAAGGGTTCAGCCATCAAGACCATACCCGGACCGCCGCCAAAGGGGCGATCGTCGACCCGCCGATACTGCCCATCGGAAAAATCACGCAGCTGGTTGAGCCTGACGTCAACTTGAGCAGACTCAAAAGCCCGCCGCGTGACGCCGCTGGTGAGCAAAGGCGTAAAGACTTCGGGAAACAGGGTAATGAGGTCGAAGCGCACCGCTCGCACTCAATAGTCGGGCTGCCAGTCGACCAGAATCCGCCGGCCGGGCAGATCGACCTGGTCGACATAAATGCTGACAAAAGGAATCATGCGCTCGACAGTTTTTTCCTCTTGAACCTCCGCCAGCACCAGCAGGGTTTGCAGCCCGGTAGAGATCAACTCCTTGACCACACCCAAGCCCAGGCCGTCCCGATTGACCACTGCCAGACCAATCAAGTCGACCCAGTAAAACTCGTCGCCCTTGGCGGCCGGAAAATTAGCCCGGGCAACAAAGACCCGAGCACCCCGCAGGGCTTGCGCAGCGTCGCGATCTGCCAGGTCGTGGGCTGAGGCGACCACGGTGTCAGCGTGCCTCCTGGATTCCGTGATCGAGAGTTTGCCCACACCAGAAAAGGTTCTGGGGCCTTTTTCAGCAGGCAACAAAAACCAGGACTGGGAGGAAAAAAGCGCCTGGGGATCGGCGCTGTAGGGGAGTACTTTGAACCAGCCTTTGAGGCCCCAGGCATCTGCAATACGTCCAACCTCGATCGCGTCTGCCGGCAATTCGGCGGCTTCAAGGCCGGCCAGCATGGCAGCGTGTGTCAGGCCGCCTTGCTGGCAGCTTGAGCAATCAGGCGTTCGACCGTTGGCGAGGCCTGGGCACCAACGCCTTTCCAGTAAGTCAGGCGGTCCTGTGTGATGCGGATGCTCTCTTCATTGGCAGTGGCAATCGGGTTGTAAAAACCGATTCGCTCTATGAAGCGTCCGTCGCGCCGAGTGCGCTTGTCGGCAACGACAATATTGAAAAACGGGCGCGCTTTTGCACCACCACGGGCGAGTCGGATGACGACCATAATTTATCCTTTGGGTAACGGAGATTGACTTCCGCCATGAACTGAAGCACATAATCCAGCGTTTGAGACACGCGACATGGCCACCCGGCCAGCGACACGCTGAAAAGCCCAACAGTATAACGGCTCCTCTTTTTATGCCCATCATTCGCCCATGCCAAGCCAGCGACCTCGCCGGCATCACCGATATTTATGCCCACCATGTGCTTAATGGAACCGGAACCTTTGAAATAGACACCCCGTCTGAGCAAGAGATGACCGCCCGATGGGCGGAAGTTCGTGCCAAAAATTTACCTTATCTTGTCGCGGCAGAGGGCGCGCAAGTACTCGGCTTTGCCTATTGCAACTGGTTCAAGCCCCGGCCAGCCTACCGTTTTTCAGCAGAAAATTCGATTTACCTCGCACCATCCACCCAGCGCCAAGGGCTGGGTCGCGCGCTGTTGGCAGAGCTGTGCGCACAGGCCGAGGCTGCCGGCCTGCGGCGCCTGATCGCAGTGATTGGCGACTCTGCCAACGCTGGCTCGATTGGCGTGCATCTGGCGGTGGGTTTCAGTCATGTCGGTGTGCTGAAAGCCTGTGGCTGGAAATTCGAGCGCTGGCTTGATGTGGTGATGATGGAGCGGGCGCTGGGCCGGGCTGACAGTTGTGGGCCCACGCAGGTGAGAGCCCCATGAAAAATAAATCCCTGGCCGCCTGGCTGACATTTGTTGGTGGGCCCCTTGGCCTGCACCGCTTCTACCTCTTTGGCATGGGCGATTGGATCGGCTGGCTGTTGCCCTTGCCGACTGCCCTGGGTTTGTATGGTTTGGAACGGGTACAAGCACATGGATTGGAAGACGCTTGGAGCTGGCTACTGATCCCTTTTCTGGGCTTCACAGTGTCGGGCTGCGCACTGAACGCCATTGTTTATGGCTTGATGGATGCTCAACGCTGGAACACCCGCTTTAACCCCTCGATTGACACCGAAAACGCCGCCGGACGAACCGGTTGGCACACCATTGGGGCCATTGTGGCGTCTCTGTTGGTTGGAACAACCGTGCTAATGAGCAGCATTGTGTTCAGTTTTCAGCATTATTTTGAATTCCAAATTGAGGAATCCAAGAAAATATCGCAATAAACCGCGCCCCAGAGGCGTGCCGCCTCAAAACAACTGATTGCTGAGCCAATAGGCCAGGGCTGCCACGCAAGCACTTGCCGGGATGGTCAAAACCCAGGCCCAAACAATCGTCCCCGCCACGCCCCAGCGCACAGCACTAGCCCGCTGAACCGAACCAACGCCAACGATGGCACCAGTGATGGTGTGGGTAGTCGACACCGGTATCCCAAGTGTTGTTGCCATAAAAAGTGTGACCGCGCCGCCAGTCTCCGCGCAAAAGCCGCCTACCGGCTTGAGTTTGGTGATGCGCTGCCCCATGGTTTTGACGATGCGCCAACCACCAAACAAGGTGCCCGCACCAATCGCCAAATAGCAGGAGACGATGGTCCAGGTTGGTGGCGACTTCTCCCCCGCCGCGGCATAGCCTGTGGCGATGAGCAGCATCCAGATGATGCCGATGGTTTTCTGGGCATCATTGCCACCATGGCCAAGGCTGTAGGCGCCCGCTGACACCAACTGCATGCGCCGAAACCATTTGTCAACCTTGGCCGGCCGAGTACGCCGAAAAAGCCATGACACCAGCACGACCATCAGCGAGCCAAGTAGGTAACCCAACAAGGGGGAAACAAAGATAAAGACCACCGTTTTGAGAACGCCACCCGCGATCAGCGCGCCGGCGCCAGCCTTGACGATAACGGCACCCAGAATGCCCCCGATCAGCGCGTGTGAGGAACTGCTGGGTATACCAAAGTACCAGGTGAGAAAATTCCAACTGATGGCGCCCACCAGCGCACCAAAGACCACATGGGTATCGACGATGCCGGGCTGTACAAAGCCTTTGCCAACCGTGGCCGCAACGCTCAAATGAAAAACAAAAATAGCCGCCACATTGAAGAAGGCTGCAAACAGCACCGCTGTGCCTGGCTTGAGAACGCCGGTGGACACCACGGTGGCTATCGAATTTGCCGCATCATGAAAACCGTTCATGAAATCGAAGGCAAGGGCCAAAAAAACCAGCAAAATCACCACCCAGAGGGCTGCCTGTGCGTTATCCATCGTCACCGCGCCCGGTCAATCAGGAGTTCTCGAGGATGATGCCCTCGATAAGGTTTGCAACATCCTCGCATTTGTCTGTTATGGTCTCCAGCAGTTCGTAAATCGCCTTGAGCTTGATCACCTCGCGAACATCTTTTTCCTCCCGGAAAAGTTTACTCATGGCGCTGCGCATCACTCGATCGGCATCGCTTTCCAGTCGATCAATTTCTTCGCAGGTTTTGAGCGCCGCATCAGCCACACTGTGGTCGGCGATACGGTCTAGCAGTTTGACGGCGTCGCGTACCCGCTCGCAGCACCGGACGCTGATGTCGGTCAGCCGGGTGATCTCTTCCGTCATGTGCCGCACGTCGTAGAGCGACATGGTTTCGGCTGAATCCTGTATCAAGTCAGCCACATCATCCATGGTGTTGATCAAACTGTGAATTTGCTCGCGATCAATCGGGGTGATAAAGGTTTTGTGCAGCGCCTTGCTGACCTCATGAGTCACTCTGTCAGCCGCCCGTTCGGCATTGTCAACATCGCGCGTGTACTGCTCACGCAAATGCACGTCGTTGTAATTGGCAACCAGTTGCGAGAAGGCTCGCGCCGCCTCCATGATTCGGTCTGCATGTTGGTTGAACATGTCGAAAAAATTACCGTCACGGGGCAACAACTTGCCAAAGAACATGGCCATCTCCAGAGGGATTTATGTCAAAAATATGACATTTTTATTTCAAAAGAAGTTTAACCCCCCCATAGGCTCTGCTGCGCTCTACAGCGGTCTAGCGCCTTGAAAAATGAAATAGACAGCGCCCACCAGCCACACAGCAGCCCAAAAGTAGCCTAGTTTCAGCGGTTCATTCATATAGAACAGCGCGAACGGCACAAACACAAAGAGCGCCATGGCCTCCTGCATGATTTTGAGTTGAGCCAAGCTCAGTCCGGCGCCCAGGCCGGCTCGGATCAAGCCGGCAGGGACGCGGCGGCGGCCACGTAGTCTGGCACTCGGTCGAAGTTCAGATACTGGTAGATCTGATCGCTGGCACCTGCAAGAACACCCATATCGGCCATGTACTCGGCCTTGGTCGGGATGCGCCCGAGCTTGGAGCAGATCGCGGCGAGTTCGGCGCTGCCCAGGTAGACATTGCTGTTCTTGCCCAGCCGGTTGGGGAAGTTGCGGGTCGAAGTTGAAAACACTGTGGCGCCCTCTTTCACCTGAGCCTGGTTGCCCATGCACAGGCTGCAGCCCGGCATCTCCATGCGCGCTCCGGCTGAACCCAGCACCCCGTAATGGCCCTCCTCGCTGAGCTGCTTGGCGTCCATCTTGGTCGGCGGCGCCATCCACAATTTGACCGGAATGTCGCGCTTGTTCTCCAGCAGCTTGCTGGCGGCGCGGAAATGACCGATGTTGGTCATGCAAGAGCCGATGAACACCTCGTCAATCTTGGCGCCGGCCACATCGGA
>CAMATS010000166.1 GCA_945861195.1 Rhodoferax sp. OV413 | reverse complement strand
CCCGATGAGCGAGACCGGCTTTGATGAAACCCCCAGCGACACCAGCCGGCTGCTGCATGAGTTCGCAGCTGAGGGGCTGATCAATATCGTTGGCGGCTGTTGCGGCACCACGCCCGAGCACATCAGCGCCATTCGGGACAGCGTTCTGCAGCTGCCCGCCCGAGGCCTGCACGGGCCGGGTTTTTACCGGGAAGCAGCCTGACACCAGGCCGAAGCTGGTTTGGCACGCAGCCTGAGCGCCGTGCCTGCCGAAGTGCCAGCCCTAGGCGCGGTGCAGCGCCAACACGGCTTGTACCGCAGGGCGTGCCAACATGCTTTGGTGGTGTGCGTGCACCGCGGGAAACCCTGCGATGTCAACGCCATCGCCTTCAAGCCAGCCCGACACAGTGAACAAATAGGCATCACAAACGCTGTATGAAGCGCCCATGACCCAGGGCCCGGTGAGCATGTCGTGCTCGATCAGGGCGAAGCAGTCGGCCATGTTTTGCGCTACTTTTTTGGTCAGGGCCTGGGCCACTTCGGGCTCATCGGTCCAGCGGGCACCGCGGACCCTGTGGGCATGCGCCACATGCACGGTGGCGCACAAATAGTTGTTGAAGGCCTGCGCTCGGGCAAAGCCAAAGGGCTCGTTGGGTGCCAAGTTGGCCGCCGGGAAGCATTGCGCAATATAGGCCAGGATGGCGGGGGTTTCAGTCAACACACCCTGCTCGGTCAGCAAGGCCGGTACACGGGCCTTGGGATTGATGGCCAGGTACTGCGGCGCTTTTTGGTCGTTGCTCGCAAAGTTCAGGCGCACCGTGTTGTAAATCGCGCCTGACTCTTGCAAGGCAATGTGCACGGCCAGGGCAGCGGTGTTGGGGGCAAAGTAGAGGGTTAGCATGGTTTGATCAAATTCGACAAGGTGGTCGTGCAAGCATAGCCGACTGGCTGCGCCGGTCGCTGACGCAAAGCGCCTTAAAATGCCAGCCATCCAAGGAGCGTTGCAGGCGGCCAAGCGGCCGCGCAGGCTTGGATCCTCCTCAACGACGCTCACCTGACCGGTTTTTTACAGGTGAGCTGCATGTCTGAATTGATTTGTCCCCCGATGAAGCTGGCCGGCCTCGAGCCGCTGCTGATTGGCGCAATGCCAAGCACCGATGACACGCCGGGCCAAGCCCCGCGTGCCACTTTTGTGAACATTGGCGAGCGCACCAATGTGACTGGCTCCAAGGCCTTTGCCCGCATGATTCTCAATGGCGAGTACGAGCAGGCGCTGTCGGTGGCGCGCCAGCAAGTGGAGAACGGCGCCCAGATCATCGACATCAACATGGACGAGGCGATGCTCGACAGCCAGGCCGCCATGGTGCGCTTTTTGAACCTGATTGCCAGCGAACCCGACATCTCGCGGGTGCCGATCATGATTGACTCAAGCAAGTGGAGCGTGATTGAGGCTGGCCTGCGCTGCGTGCAGGGCAAGGCGGTGGTCAACTCGATCAGCATGAAAGAAGGGGTGGACAGCTTCAAACAGCAGGCCCGGCTGCTGCGCCGCTACGGCGCCGCAGCGGTGGTGATGGCCTTTGACGAAAAAGGCCAGGCCGACACCTACACCCGCAAGATCGAGATCTGCCAGCGCGCCTACCGGGTACTGGTGGAGGAACTCGACTTCGCCCCAGAAGACATTATTTTTGATCCCAATATCTTCGCCATCGCCACCGGCATCGAAGAACACAACAACTATGCGGTCGACTTCATCGAGGCCACACGCTGGATCAAGCAAAACCTGCCTGGCGCCAAGGTGTCGGGTGGGGTCTCGAATGTGAGCTTCAGCTTCCGGGGCAATGATCCGGTTCGCGAGGCGATCCACACCGTGTTTCTCTACCATGCCATCCAGGCTGGCATGGACATGGGCATCGTCAACGCCGGCATGATTGGGGTCTATGACGAGCTCGCGCCCGAACTGCGCGAGCGGGTTGAAGACGTGGTGCTTAACCGCCGGGCAGACGCTGGCGAGCGGCTGGTGGAGATCGCAGAATCTACCCGGGGGGCAGCGCGTGACGAGAGCCGAAAACTCGAGTGGCGCGGCAGTGCCGAGCGACCGGTTAGTGTGGCGCAGCGCCTGAGCCATGCCATGGTTCACGGCATCACCGACTTCATCACCCCCGATACCGAAGAGGCATACCAAGAGGTCTTGGCCCGCGGCGGCCGACCGCTTGAAGTGATTGAGGGGCCGCTGATGGCCGGCATGAATATCGTCGGTGATCTGTTTGGCCAAGGCAAGATGTTTTTACCGCAAGTGGTCAAGAGCGCTCGGGTGATGAAGCAGGCGGTGGCCCACCTGATCCCCTACATCGAAGAAGAAAAACGCCAGGACGAGGCCGCCGGGCGCGATGTGCGAACCAAAGGCAAGATCGTGATCGCCACGGTCAAGGGTGATGTGCACGACATTGGTAAAAATATTGTGACCGTGGTGCTGCAGTGCAATAACTTTGATGTGGTCAACATGGGGGTGATGGTGCCCTGCCATGAGATTCTGGCCCGGGCCAAGGTGGAGGGTGCCGACATGATCGGGCTCTCGGGCCTGATCACGCCCAGCCTGGAGGAGATGCAGTATGTGGCGGGCGAAATGCAAAAAGATGCGCATTTTCGGCTGCGCAAAATTCCGCTCTTGATCGGCGGCGCCACCACCAGCCGGGTGCACACCGCAGTCAAGATTGCCCCCCATTACGAGGGTCCGGTGGTCTACGTGCCCGATGCCTCGCGCAGTGTGAACGTGGCGCAAAGCCTGCTCAGCGACAAAGCCAGTGAGTACATCGCCGAGCTCAAGGCCGATTTGGAGCGGGTGCGCGAACAACACGCCAATAAAAAGCAGACGCCCATGTGGCCGTTGGCGCGTTCGCGCGCCAACAAGACACCCATTGACTGGGCCGGCTACGCGCCGAAGCGGCCCAAATTTCTGGGGCGCCGGGTGTTTCGCAATTTCGACCTGGCCGAGCTGGCCCGCTACATTGACTGGGGCCCGTTCTTCCAGACCTGGGATCTGGCCGGGCCTTTCCCCGAGATCCTGAAGGACGATATCGTCGGCACCGAGGCAGTACGGGTCTACGCCGACGGGCAACGCATGCTCAAGCGGCTGATCGAGGGCCGCTGGCTCAGCGCCAACGCGGTGCTCGGGCTGTACCCGGCCAATTCGGTCAACGATGATGACGTTGAAATCTACACCGATGACAGCCGGACCCAGGTGGCCTTGACCTGGTACGGCCTGCGCCAGCAAACCGAAAAACAAGTGGTGCCAGGCCCCGACGGTCAGGCCTTGCAACGCCCAAGCCGCTGCCTGGCCGATTTTGTAGCGCCCAAGGGCATGGCGCCCGACTACCTGGGCCTGTTTGCGGTTACGGCCGGCGTGGGTGCCGACAAAAAATCAGACTGGTTTGAGAAAGACCACGACGACTACTCGGCCATCATGCTCAAAGCGCTGGCCGACCGGCTCGCCGAGGCCTTTGCTGAGTGTCTGCACCACCGGGTACGCACCGACCTGTGGGGCTACGCGGCGCACGAAGCTCTGGCCATTGAGGCGCTGATCGACGAGCAGTACCAGGGAATCCGGCCCGCGCCAGGCTATCCCGCCTGCCCAGACCACAGCGTGAAAAAAGACATGTTTGAGCTGCTGCAATGTGCTGACGTGGGTATGGGCCTGACCGAGAGTCTGGCCATGACCCCAGCAGCCAGCGTCAGCGGGTTTTATTTGGCGCATCCGCAGAGTTGCTATTTCAATGTCGGGCGGATTGGCGACGACCAGTTACGCGCTTTGGCCCAGCGGCGCCAAATGGACGAGCGCTCACTGCAGCGCCTGCTCGCCCCCAATTTGTCAGGCTAGCGCTGCACGGCGCTGCGCCAGCACGAAGGCGCCCAGCCCCAGCAGGCTGCCCAGCAGCAGTGTGACGATGCCCGTGGAGTAGCCCCCAGCCGGCGACCACAGCAGCCCCAAGAGCAGCGGCGCAGCGGCCCTGGACAGGGCCAGCGGGAGACCCAGTGCACCGTTGAGCGAAGCCACATGCGCCTGGCTGACATAAAGCGCCATGGCGGTTCCCTTGACGATGGTCATCATGCCATTGCCCATACCCCACAGCAGCACAAACAACAGCATCACCTCGAGCTGCCAGCCCGACAGCAGGGGTGCGGCCAGCAAGACCAGCAGGCTCAGGGGCAGCAGCAGCAGAATGAGCCGGTTGGCGCGGTGCACGTCCAGGTGATGCTCAAAAAAATACATCAGCAAGCGGCCCGCTACCTGGACCACACCAATGCTTGCCGGCAGTGCAATCGCCCAGGCCTCGCTCATGCCCTGCTCACGCAACAGGCTCACCATGTGCGCCGGCATGGCCACCGTGATCGCCATCATCAGCGTCAAAAAAATCCCGATCAGCACAAACCTGGGGCTGCGTACATGCTGCCCCAGCGTGTCACTGTTCCCGTCACGCAGCGGGCCGGTGGTGCTGGGGCCGGGGGCCGCGCGCAGTGCCAGTGCATGGACTGGCAGACAGACCAACAAGTGCAGGGCCGCGAGCACCTGCACCGCTGTGCGCCAACCCCAGTTGGCCATGAGCCAAGCGATCAGGGGAATGAACACCGTGCTGGCCAGGCCACCCAGAAAGGTCATGGTGATGATGGCGCGTCGAAAATCGCTGGGGTAGCGGCGCGTCACCACCGCAAACACCGGCGTGTACAACATGGCCGCCATGGCAGCACCCAATCCCGCCCAGGCCAGATACAAGCCAAGCAGCCCCTGCGCCAAGCTGAGCAGCAACAGGCTCAGTGCGGCCAGCAAAGAGCCTGCGCTCATCACCAGGCGCTCGTGGCCCCGGTCAATCCAGCGCCCCACCGGGTAGGCCATCAGCCCTTCGACCAACAGCGCCAGGCTGAAGGCCACAGACGACTCGGCGCGGCTCAGGCCCAGGGCCTGCTCGAGCGGCGCCATCAGCAGGGCAAACAAATAAAAAGTACTGCCCCAGCTGATCAGCTGCGCCACCGACAAGCTGCCCACCAGCCGGGGGTTGTAGCGCAGGCCGTTGTTCATGGCTCGATTATCCCCAGGCGGGTACTGTCAGTTTGCAAAAAAGCCGCCCGGCTCGCGGTGCATGGTCAACATGCCTGCCTGGATTTGCAGGGGGTGTCCAAGCGCTGCCTATGCTTTGTTGCGCACCGATTGGGCTTCATGTTTGCCGGCGCATCATGTCGGCGGCTTTTTCAGCAATCATGTAGGTCGGCGCATTGGTGTTGCCACCTACCAGCGTGGGCATGATGGAGGCGTCTACTACGCGCAGGCGGTCGACGCCCCGCACACGCAATGCCAGGTCAGTGACAGACGCTGAATCACTGCCCATTCGACAGCTTCCGACCGGGTGGTAAATCGTGTCGCTGTGATCGCGCAAAAATTGCTCGACTCCGGCAATATCGTCGGGGTCTGGTTCCTGCCGATTCGGTTTGCCGCGCAGCTTGGCAAAGGCCGGGGCATCCAGAATCGAGCGGCACACCTGGTAAGCGCGAACCATACCTGCCAGGTCGTCAGCATGACTTAAAAATTGGGGGTCAATCAAGGGCGGGTCCTGGGCATTTGCGCTGTGCAAACCCACCCGGCCACGGGACTGCGGGCGCAGCAAGCAGGCATGTAAGCCATAGCCGTGGCCAGGCGGCTTGGTACGGCCGTGATCAAGGCCCTGTCCGCGAGAAAAATGCAGCTGCACATCCGGACATGGCAGCCCCGGTCGGCTGCGCACAAAGCCGCCGGACTCGGCAAAGTTTGAACAAAAATT
>CAMATS010000165.1 GCA_945861195.1 Rhodoferax sp. OV413 | reverse complement strand
AGCCCTGCCCCCGACGGTGTCATGGCAACGTAGACATGAAGCTTTTTGATCTTGGCAGATTTCAACAGCGCCATCGCCCCAGTCACGGCTTGGCGCATGTCTTTTGCCGAGCCCTCTCCGACACCGGCCAACACCAGGCGGCTTGCTGCCACGCCGTTGGGGCGGTAGAGAAATAGGTTTTTGCCCGGCTTGGCGTCAATATCGCCGGCTTTGAGGGCCTCGGCAAGCAGCGCTGAAACAGGGTCTTGTCCCGGCTTGAAGCCGGCGCCAAACAACAGCAACAGGGCCTCGCACTTGTCCAGCGAGGCAGCGCTGAGATCCAAAGCCTTGAGTTCAAAGTTCATAATCCGGTCTTTCAGTGGCCAAAAGTGTTTGGGCTTGCGCCCCCTTGCCGAACCCGATTGGCCCGGTTGATGCTGACCTCATGTTATTCCATTCTTCCGTCCGCAAAGAACTCTCGCGCAGCTTTGGCGCCACCTTGATCGTGCTGACCACGGTGGTGATGACCATGACGCTGATCCGCACCCTTGGGCAGGCCACGCGGGGCAGCTTTGCACCGCAAGACATCATGCTGGCCATGGGCTTTGCCCTGCTGGCCGACACGCCCTCCATTCTCAGCCTGAGCCTGTTTATTGCGGTTATCACCACCCTCTCGCGCATGTACCGCGACAGCGAGATGGTGATCTGGCTGGGCACCGGCTTTGGTTTGTTGACCCTGTTGCGCCCCCTGCTGCGCTTTGCCTGGCCAGTTTTTCTGGTGGTCGCCGCGCTGTCCCTGCTGGTGCTGCCCTGGTCCAAACAAAGGCTCGATGACTTGCAGCAACAGTACGAAAAACGCGGTGATATTGATCGCCTGGAGGCTGGACAGTTTCAAGAATCCGCCGATGGCCAAAGAGTGTTTTTTGTAGAAAAAGATGCCGCTGGCAAGCTCGGGGGCAGCAATGTTTTTATTGCCACCCGGGAGGCCGGTGTGGAGACCATCACCTCAGCGCGCAGCGGACGCATAGAAAACATCGGCACTGAGCGCTTTTTAGTGCTGGAAAACGGCCAGCGCATGGACCGGACGATCGGGCAGTCCGAGCTCAAAATCAGCGATTTTTCGCAATACCGGGTGCGGGTGGGTTCTGATATTCTGGGCAGCCAGGACACTGCTGGCGTGCACAGCCGCCCCACCTGGGCCCTGTTGCAGGACCGCAGCCCGCCCCATCTGGCCGAGCTCTCTTGGCGGCTGGGCCTGATTTTTGGCGCAATCAATTTGTTGGTGCTGGGCTTGGCCGTGGCGAGCGCCAACCCCCGGGTCGGGCGCAGCACCCACCTGGTGTTCGCGCTGCTGGCATTTGTCACCTACTTCAACCTTCTCAATCTGGGAAAAATCTGGGTCGGCTCAGGCGAACTGTCGTTTATGGCGCTGATGCTGGGCTTGCATGGCGGCGTGCTGGCCCTGAGCGCCCTGTGGCTGACCCAGCGTCACAACAACTGGCATTGGCCCACCGGGCGCTGGCTCAGCCGCGGCAGAGCCAGCGGGGCCCGGTCATGAGAACCATCCGCCGCCTGGTTTTTGCCGAAGTGCTCAGGGCGGTAGGCTTTGTCTTGCTGGGCTTTCTCGGGCTGTTCTTTTTTTTCGATCTGGTCGAAGAGGTGCAATCGGTCGGAAGCCGGGGTGCGGTGCGCTACGAGCTGGCGCACGCCATCGCCTATGTCGCGCTGATGGTGCCCAGCCACCTGTATGAGCTCCTGCCGATAGCCGTGTTGATTGGCACCATTTTTGTGATGGCGCGCTTTGCCCACAGCTCGGAATACACCATTTTGCGCACCAGCGGTCTGGGGCCCGGGCGCGCACTGGGAACGCTGTTGCAATTGGGCCTGGGCTTTGCGCTGCTGACTGTGCTTGTCGGCGACTATGTGGCACCCCTGGCTGACCGCAGCGCGCAACTTCTCAAAGCACGCTATCAGGGGCGCATCACCACCGGGCAAACCGGCGCCTGGTTGAAAGAGCGCCAAGCCGAGTCGCAGTTCTCGATCAATGTCGGGGCGCTGGAGTCTGACGGCAGCCTGCGCGGCATACGGGTTTTCGAGTTCGGCCGCGACGGCTTTTTGCTCGCCCTGACTCAGGCACAAAGCGCCAGTTTGGCGCCGGGTTTGTGGAAACTGGCCGATGTCACGCGCACCGAGTTTGCCGCCCGCAGCCAAGACAACACCAAGGTCACACACCACCACATGGATAAATTTGCCTGGCCCAACCAGATCAGCGCCGAGATGATCTCGGCTGCCCTGCTCAAGCCCGAGCGCATGAGCACGCTGGGCCTGTTTGAATACATCCGCCACCTTGATGCGAACCAGCAATCTGCCCAGCGCTACGAAATCGAGTTCTGGCGCAAGGTTTTTTACCCGCTGAGCTGCCTGGTGATGGTGGTGCTTGCCTTGCCCTTTGCCTACCTGCATTTTCGTGGTGGTGGCATTTCGGGCTATGTTTTTGGCGGGGTGATGGCGGGGATCAGCTTTTTTCTGCTCAACAACCTGTTTGGGCACATGGGGCAGTTGCAAAACTGGCAGCCCTGGCTGAGCGCCGCCCTGCCGGGGCTGATCTACTCCCTGCTCTCGCTGGGCGCATTTGGCTGGCTGGTGTTGCGCCACTGACCTGCCGCCTATGAAGCCGACCAACCTGGCAACAGAGCGCCGTGGCATCGTTTTGTTTGGCCATGGCTCGCGCGACCCGCTTTGGCGCCAACCGATCGAAGCAGTGGCAACCCAGATCAAGCAGGACGCGCCTGATCTTGCGGTGCAATGCGCTTACCTGGAGCTCTGCCAGCCAGACCTGGGCAGCAGCGTGCAGGCATTGCTGGATCTCGGTGTGAACACCATCACCATCCTGCCCATGTTTCTTGGCGTGGGCAAGCATGCCCGGGAGGATTTGCCCAAATTGCTACAGGAACTGCGCTTGCAGCACCCGCACATTGGCTTTTTTCTGCGGCCCGCGATTGGCGAACACCCGGCCATGGTTGCGCTGATGGCCCGGCTGGCGCTGGCCTGAGAGCTAACTCAGGGGCTGCGGCATAATAAATTGCTTTGTTAGCTGATTTTCAATATGAACCTGCACCAATTCCGCTTTGTCCAAGAGGCGGTCAGGCGTAACCTGAACCTGACCGAGGCAGCGCGGGCCCTGCACACGTCGCAACCCGGGGTGTCCAAGGCCATCATTGAATTCGAAAACGAACTCGGCATCGAGATTTTTACCCGCCACGGCAAGCGACTCAAACGCATCACCGAGCCGGGCCAGCATGTACTTAAAAGCATCGAGCTGATCCTGCGTGAGGTAGGCAATCTCAAGCGCATTGGTGAACATTACAGCGCCGAGGACAGCGGCACCCTGTCAATCGCCACCACACACACCCAGGCCCGGTATGTGCTGCCCGAGCCGGTGGCACGGCTGCGTCAGGCCTACCCCAAAGTGAATGTCAGCCTGCACCAGGGCTCGCCAGAGCAGGTGGCGCGCATGCTGCTCGATGAGGTGGCCGAGATTGGCATTGCCACCGAAGCCCTGACAGCCTATGCTGAGCTGGTCACCCTGCCCTGCTACGAGTGGCAGCATGTGCTGGTTTTGCCCGAGGGCCACCCGCTGGGACAAAAGACTGACCTGACCCTGGAGGACATCGCGCTTGAACCCCTTATCACTTACCACCCGGCCTACACCGGGCGTACCCGAATTGACCAGGCTTTTGCCGAGCGCAAACTCAAGCCGCGCATTGCGCTGGAGGCGATCGATTCAGATGTCATCAAGACCTATGTCAGGCTTGGCCTGGGCGTGGGCATCGCCGCCGAAATGGCGCTGCGTGACACACTGGCAGACGGCAGCGCCAGCGAATTTGTGGTGCGCCCGCTGGGCCATCTGTTTGGCCTGAACGTCACTCGGGTGGCCTTCAAGCGCAGCGCCTACCTGCGTAATTTTGTCCTCAAGTTTGCCGAGCTCATCAGCCCGCGCCTGAGCCCGGAGTTGGTCGCACGGGCCATGATCAGCCATGTGAGCGACCGCGACCTTTAATCCTGTGTCGGACAGCTGCCAGCCCAGGCCTGTAGCCACCGGCGAATTACCCTCAAAGCCATGAACCCAAGCCCCAGCCTGCAAACCAAACTGCCCAAAGTCGGCACCACTATTTTTACCGTGATGTCGGCGCTGGCCACGCAGCACCAGGCAGTGAACCTGGGCCAGGGCTTTCCTGATTTCAATTGCGATCCGCGTCTAGTCGAGGGGGTGACCTCGGCCATGACCCAGGGACTTAACCAGTACCCGCCCATGACCGGCGTGCCGGCCCTGCGCGAGGCGGTAGCCGCCAAAGTGAAGGCCATGTACGGGCGTCACTATGACCCAGCAACCGAGGTCACCATCACGGCTGGCGCTACGCAGGCCATCATTACGGCAGTCCTGGCCGTGGTGCACCCGGGCGATGAGGTGATCGTGCTCGAACCCTGCTACGACAGCTACATCCCCAACATCGAGCTGGCGGGTGGCATCACGGTACCGGTGCCGCTGACGCCGGGCAGCTTCCGGCCGGATTTCGACAAAATCGCCGCCGCCATCACCCCCAAAACCCGCGCCATCCTGATCAACTCGCCGCACAACCCCAGTGGCATGGTATGGACTGCGCAGGAAATGCTGCGCCTGCAAGAGTTGTTGGCACCAACCAACATCCTGCTGATCAGCGACGAGGTCTATGAGCACATGGTGTTCGACGGCGTGCCCCATGAGAGTGCGGCACGCTACCCAGGCTTGGCCGCACGGGCCTTTATCGTGTCGAGCTTTGGCAAAACCTACCACGTGACCGGCTGGAAAGTGGGCTACGTGGCTGCGCCCGCACCCTTGAGCGCCGAGTTCCGCAAGGTGCACCAGTTCAATGTGTTCACCGTCAACACCCCGGTGCAGCATGGCCTGGCCGCCTACATGGCCGACACCGAGCCTTACCTGGGGCTGCCGGCCTTTTACCAGCGCAAGCGCGATCTGTTTCGCGCCGGCCTAGCCCACACCAAATTCAAATTGCTGCCGGGTGAAGGCACCTACTTCCAGTGCGTCGACATCTCTGATGTGAGCGACCTGAGCGAAGCTGAGTTCTGTCAATGGCTGACCCGTGACATCGGCGTGGCGGCCATCCCGCTGTCGGCTTTTTACGGCGACGGCTTTGACCAGCGCGTGGTGCGCTTCTGCTTTGCCAAAAAAGACGAAACGCTGAACGCGGCGCTGGGGCGACTGGCGCGCTTGTAGCCCGGCGTCCGGGGCATGAGCCTTAACTGACCAGCTGTGCCCAGGCCTTGTCGAGCCGCTTCACGCTGACCGGCTGCGGGGTGCGCAGTTCTTGGGCGAAGTAGCTCACGCGCAGCTCCTCCAGCAGCCAGCGGAACTCCAACATGCGCTCATCGGTCACGCCCTTGCGTTCGGCCAGCAGCCGCCAGTAGCGCTGCTCGAGCGGCCGCAGTTCGACCAGCCGGGCGGTATCGCGCGCCGGGTCGGCGCGCAGCTTGTCTAGCCGCAGCGTGATCGCCTTGAGGTAGCGCACCATGTGCTGCAGCGCGCCCCAGGGGGTTTGCACCAGAAAGCGTTTGGGTAGCAGGCGCGCCAATTGCTGCGCGGCATCGGCACTGGCGTCTGCGGCCTGCTTGCTGTCGCGGATCTTGCGCGCCGCCACCGCGTACTCGGCCAACATCAGCGCCGTCAGCCGCGCCACCTCGGTCGCAATCAGGGTCAGGCGGCCGCGGCCTTCGTCCAGCCTTCGCTTGAAATCAGCTTCCTGCGTCGGTAAAGGCTCCAGCAGAAAAGCCCT
>CAMATS010000164.1 GCA_945861195.1 Rhodoferax sp. OV413 | reverse complement strand
AGCGCGCAGACCTCGGCAAAAACTTGTGGAATAGCGTTGTCGCCAGTAGCCTCTTTTGCGTGTGGCGCGACAAAAATGTCTTCTTTTGTAAACCTTGCGGTCGCGCCATAGATCGTTGCCAACGCTAGATCCGAGACCAACCCCAGAGCCGAACCGACGTCACCAGCCTTTGCCGCGACATACGAAGGATGCTGCTTGAGTTCTTTGTCCGTTTTAAACAAAGACAACACCGTTATGTCACTTGGCATCGGTAACGCGCGAATTCCATGGAGGATCGTCCCATGTCGATGGAGAGGGGCCAAGTTATTCTCGGATTTTGTCGAATTGGCCGTAAATTATGCATGGCACTGACGGGGTGAAAGATAGCTTACTGGAAGTCTTGGGTGTCCTGCAATTCACAACAAGTTGGATCATCCTCGCCGATTCACCTCAGCGCGCGCCTCGTCAAGCAAGGGAAAGGGGTTCAATGCCCGTCGGGTCGCAAGGCCCTACCTTCAGTGCTAACCTAGCCCCATGAACATTTCTTTTTGGCAATTGGGCAGCCGCACCCTGTGGCGGGACCTGCGCTCGGGCGAGTTGCGCCTGCTGGTGCTGGCGGTGACGCTGGCAGTGGCGGCTCTCACGGCGGTGGGCTTTTTTGCGGACCGCTTGCAGGGCGGCATGCAGCGCGATGCGCGGCAGCTGCTCGGTGGTGACGCGGTGATCGTCAGTGACAACCCGCCGCCGCCGGCCTTTGAGGCTAAAGCCCGCGGACTGGGGCTGCAGGTGGTGGAGACCCTGGGTTTTCCGACCATGGCGCGGGCCACCGAGGCCCGGGGCGGCGCCAGCAAGCTGGTGGCCTTGAAGGTGGTGGCGCCCGGCTACCCGCTGCGCGGCAGGCTGCGGGTGGCCACACAGCCCGAGGGTGCAGGTGATCTGACGCGCGACATCCCGGCGCCCGGCCAGGCCTGGGTGGAGGCCCCACTGCTCGAAGCCCTGGGCTTGGCGTTGGGCGATGAGTTGCTGCTGGGGGACGCCAGCCTGCGGGTGACAAGGCTGATCGTGACCGAGCCCGACCGGGGTGCTGGCTTCATGAATTTTTCGCCGCGCGTGATGGTTCACCGTGCCGACCTGGCCGCCACCGGCCTGGTGCAGCCGGCCAGTCGGCTGACCTACCGCCAAGCCGTGGCGGGGGAGGACGCTGGCGTCAACGCCTTTGTGGCCTGGGCGCAGGGCGAGGTCAAAAATCGTACCGTGCGCGGCGTGCGGGTTGAGTCGCTGCAGGGCGGTCGGCCGGAGCTGGGGCAGACCTTGGAGCGGGCCGAGAAGTTTCTGAACCTGATCGCCCTGCTGGCAGCGCTGCTCAGTGCGGTGGCGGTGGCCCTGTCGGCGCGCGGTTTTGCAGCCAACCACCTGGACGACTGCGCCATGCTGCGGGTGCTGGGCCTGAGCCAGCGCACCATTGCCTCGGCCTATGCGTTTGAGTTTGCTGCGGTTGGCCTGATGGCCAGTGGCTTAGGCGTGCTCTGCGGCTACGCGGTGCACCATGTGTTTGTGCTGCTGCTGGCCGGCCTGGTGGATGCTGCCCTGCCGGCGCCCGGCATCTGGCCGGTGCTGTTTGGTATGGGCATGGGCTTGACGCTGCTGCTGGCTTTTGGCCTGCCGCCGGTGCTGCAACTCGCGCAGGTGCCGCCGCTGCGGGTCATCCGGCGTGATGTGGGCCGGCTCAAGCCCGCCTCGCTGGGCGTGTTGGCGGTGGGCGTGGCCGGATTTGCCGCCCTGTTGCTGGCTGCCAGCAGCGACCTGACACTGGGCCTGATCGCCGTGGGCGGCTTTGCCGGCGCCACCGGCGTGTTTGCCCTGCTGAGCTGGCTGGCGGTCAAGCTGCTGCGCTGGCAGGTCAACGAGAGCACGGCGCCGCGCTGGCTGGTGCTCGCCACGCGCCAGATTTCGGCCCGGCCCGCCTACACGGTGGTGCAGGTCAGTGCCCTGTCGGTGGGCCTGCTGGCGCTGGTGCTGCTGGTGCTGTTGCGCACCGACTTGATCAACAGCTGGCGCAAGGCCACCCCGGCCGATGCGCCCAACCGCTTTGTCATCAACATCATGCCGGAGCAGGGGGATGCCTTCCGCCAGGCGCTGACCGAGGCCGGTGTGACGCGTTTTGACTGGTACCCAATGATCCGCGGCCGTCTGTTGGCCGTGAACGGCCGGCCGGTGACGCCCGAGGATTACGCGGATGAGCGTGCCCGCCGCCTGGTGGACCGCGAGTTCAACCTGTCGCACAGCGCGGCCCAGCCGGTGCAAAACCTGGTGGTGGCCGGCCGCTGGGTGGAGGAAGAGGCAGGTGCCATCAGCGTGGAAGACGGGCTGGCCAACACCCTGGGCCTGAAGCTGGGCGATGCGCTGTTGTTTGACATCGGCGGCGTGCAGAACGAGGCCCGCATCACCTCGCTGCGCAAGGTGGACTGGGGCTCGCTGCGTGCCAACTTCTTTGCCATGTACCCGGTCAGCCGCATGGCCGATGTGCCCAGCACTTACTTGGGTGCTTTCAAGGCCCCGGCCACGCCGGGCTTTGACAATGCGCTGGTGCGGCGCTTTCCCAACATCACCAATGTGGACATGAGCAGCACCTTCGCCCAGGTGCAGCGGGTGCTGGACCAGGTGACCCGGGCCATTGAGTTTTTGTTTGCCTTTACCCTTGCGGCCGGGTTGGTGGTGCTGTTTGCGGCAGTGACCGCCACCCGCGAGGAGCGAGCGCGTGAATTCGCCATATTGCGGGCCTTGGGCGCGCGCAGCAGCCTGCTGCGACAGGTGCAGCGCGCCGAACTGCTGGGCGTAGGCCTGCTGGCCGGCCTGCTGGCCTCGTTGGTGGCTTCGGTGGTGGGATGGGCGCTGGCCCACTACGTGTTCCAGTTTGAATGGGTGGTGTCGCTGTGGGTGCCGCTGTGGGGCTCGCTCAGCGGCGCGTTGCTGGCGCTGGCGGCTGGCTGGTGGGGCCTGCGCGAGGTGCTACGCCGGCCAGTGGTGGAGACCCTGCGGCGGGCTACGCAGTAGGATTTCTAATGGATAAAAAGGAAAAATGCCCAATTAAATCTATGGCTGAGTGCTGCATCTTCTGCTGGCGTAATTTGGCTAGCAGCCTAAAACCTTTTGCCCTTTCTCAACGACAAACGCAGCTTGGTGCGATGTGCTTCCATGGCGATATCGTTGCCGTGAACGGTGCTGCTGAAACTGCACTGGGGTGACAAAGCCAGCTGGTCTAGTGGAAGAATTGGAATCTGACCCTAATTCATGCCTCGTGACTTGAGCGGCGCGCAGCTGACTCGTGCCCTTGCCCAGCCTGGCTATTCAGACACACGCCAAACCCACAGCGAGCCTGCGAGATATCTCAACGATCAATAAGTCAGGCTCACCTGGTGAGCCTTGCAGGGGAGTACCATGAAACAGGTTTAGGCAAGGCAAAGCCGAATAAACCGCAACCCAGGACGCAAGCACATGAAGAACTACCGATTCCTCACCCCGGCGCTTTTGCTTTGTGTGGTTGCGTGCGGCGGAGGGTCAGGCACCAGCCCTGGCCAGACCGCTGCAACGGGAGGGTCGCCGACCGCCGACCCAGTTGTCAACCCTACGCCCACGCCAATCATCATCAACGGCGTTGCCATAGACGGCTATCTCAAAGGCGCCCGCGCGTTTTTGGATTTGAATGACGACGGCAACTACCAAGATGGCGAACCCATGGCCATGACCGACAGCGCCGGCGGCTTTGTCCTGAGTGCCACTGCGGCCCAAATCGCGGCCCACAGCGTGGTGGTGGCTGCCATAGCCGGACAGACGGTTGACCAAGACAACCCCGGCGTTGCGCTGACTAAAAGCTTCACCATGCTCGCACCCCCTGGCAAGCCAGAGGTGGTCTCGCCCATCACCACCAGCGTGGTGGCCAAAGTGGCCGCCGGGCAGACCCTGAGCCAGGCGGAGACTGCAGTAAAAAGTGATCTGGGGCTTGCGGCTGTTGATGTTTACAAGAACTACGTCAGCGCCAAAGCCAGCAACCCCGACTACCAAAAAATGCACAACATTGCCTCTGCCATGGCAGAGGTGGCTAAAACCGTGGAGGCATCCAACCCAGCATTCACCCGCAGCCAAAAACTCCAGCAGGTGAGCAGCAGCGTCAGCACCGAGGTGCTGACCCGCCTACCGGCCATCAAGGAAGCCCTTGACGCCAACGCCGCCAAGACGGTGATTGTCGGCAGTGTCAGCGTCAGCGCCTTGCAACTTTATGCCGCTGCTGCCAACCTGACATCCCAGCTTGACCTGGCCTCAAACACCCTGACCCTGCGCTGGAACGACAGCTTTCCCGTTCCCACCCGCTACGACATCAAATCGCAGAACGCCGATGGCAGCTTTACCCTGCTGGAGAGTGTCATGGGTGCGCTTGGCAGCAACAGCGTCCTGAGCTGGCAGCGGGTATTGACCAGTAACGCCATCTACCGTGTGGAAGCGGTGGCGTCGTCCACCTCGGTCACCCTCATGACCCCGCAAAAACAAAGCACAGTCGCCGGCACGGTGCCTACCAGCACCCCGTCCATTGAGGTGAGCGTGGACGAACCCGCCTCGGGCTCGGTGCAGTTGTCCATTGGCGGGGGCCTGACGTATCAGTCAGTGGCTTGGTATTCTGATCTGCGGCTTATCGGCACATCAACCAGCGCCGTGGGCAACCCGCTCACCTGGAACACCAGCACCGAGACCAACAACACCCATTTGGTGATGGCCAAAATCCAATTGGCAACCGATTCTTTCACCGAAGTGCGGCGCAATATCAGCGTGGCCAACTCCAACCTGGCCCTGAATGCCACGGTAACCGGCACCACGGGCACCATCAACATCGATGTCAGCGCAAGCTCAGAGTACGGCGTCGCCCGGGTTGAGGCGGCCTTTGATGGCGCCACAGCCACCTCGCTGACCGAGCCCAATGCCTGCTCGCGCTATTGCAACGGCAACAACCTGTTTCGCTTCAACGTGAACGCGGCAACAGCGGGTTCTGGCAGCCACAGCATGGTCATCACTGCGATTGACAAGAAAGGTGCACGCAAAAGCCAGACCGTGCAGGTGCCCATCGCCAACCTGCCCCTGCTGACCTTGAGCAGCCCTGGCGACGGCGCATTGGTCAATGGCATCCTTCGGGTGAGCGGCACCAGCACAAGCGACAAGGCCGGCGCGGTGACCGTCACCGCATCCCTGCGTGACTATCAATTTTTAAGCACCACCGATTCGAGTTTTACCGGCACCATGGATTTGAGCAGCCTGGCCGCCGGCCCCTACACGCTCACCCTGCGAGCCACCGACAGCAGCAAAGCCGTCACCGTCTTGCAGCGTACGATTTCCGTCACTTCGAGTGCGGCTTTGGCTTACACGCCTTTGTTTGACCTGGGTGCTGGGGGCCAACTACTGGCGGCAAAGGATGAGTATTTGTTGTACAGGTCTGCGAGCGGGAGCATTAGCCTGCGCAACGAATCCGCGGGTACAGAAGTGGGGCTCAGCGGCGACGCGGCCGCAACCCGCTACTTGCAGGACTGGCAAATTAGCAATGGATATGTCTTCGCCAACGGCAAAGGGCCGGATTGCCCCATGGCGTGCGATTACCAATGGCTTCCACAGGGCACCATGCGAAATTTGTCCATCACAAACCCATTCTCTGTGTCGCCCTCAGACATGGGCGGCAGAGCCAAAGATCGTTATGCAGTAGCCCATGATGGCTTTGTCATTTGGGTCAATGACGAGGCAAACACCGCACCCCAGCTGGGCGGGGCCGGTTGGTACACCTTGTATGACATCGCCAAGGGAAC
>CAMATS010000163.1 GCA_945861195.1 Rhodoferax sp. OV413 | reverse complement strand
GGCGGCACCGGCCAGGCTGTCGGCTGCGCGCACTTGCGCCTCAGTCAGGCCCTGGCTCCAGGCCAGCGCCTGCACCAGCAGGGTGCGGGTGCCGTGGCCGATCCAGTCATTCACCTGGGTTTGAGACACCAGCGGCAGGGCCAGCGCCTGCAGGGTGTCGTTGACGGCGTCGCAGATCTCGGGCGCGGTCTCGATCAGCGTGCCATCCAGATCGAACATCACCAGGTCAAAGGGCTGAGCGGAGGCCAAGTAGGGTGGGGCGGACATGGCGGGGCTCAGTCTCAGCTTGCGCGCTTCTTGCGCTCCATCATGCGCCAGATGAAGGGGGTGAAGATCAGCTGCATGGCCAGTTCCATCTTGCCGCCGGGCACCACGATGGTGTTGGCGCGGCTCATCCAAGAGCCGTCGATCATGCTGCGCAGGTACTGGAAATCGATGCCTTTGGGCTTGGCAAAGCGGATCACCACCATGCTCTCGTCGGGTGAGGGAATGTCGCGCGATATAAAGGGGTTCGAGGTGTCGACCATCGGCACCCGCTGAAAGTTCACATGCGTGTGCATGAACTGCGGACAAATGTAGTTCACATAGTCGGGCATGCGGCGCAGGATGGTGTCGGTTACCGCCTCGGTGCTGTAGCCGCGCTTGGATTTATCGCGCCACAGCTTCTGAATCCACTCCAAGTTGATCACCGGCACCACGCCAATCAGCAGGTCGGGGTGCTGGGCGATATTGACGTCTGGCGTTACCACCGCGCCGTGCAGGCCCTCGTAAAACAGCAGGTCGGTGCCGGCGGGCACGTCTTCCCAGGGGGTGAAGGTGCCGGGCTCCTGCTGGTAGGGTGCGGCTTCGTCCTGGTCGTGCAGGTATTTGCGTTGCCTGCCGGTGCCACGCTTGGCGTAATCCCCAAACAGCGACTCCAGCTCTGAAAACAGGTTGTTTTCGGGCCCGAAATGGCTGAAGTTTTTATTGCCGGCACCCTCGGCTTCGGCGGCTTTTTGTTTCATCTCCTTGCGGTTAAAGCGGTGAAAACTGTCACCCTCGATCACTGCAGCGTTGACCCCTTCGCGGCGGAAAATATTCTCGAACGTGTGTGTCACCGAAGTGGTGCCAGCGCCGCTGGAGCCGGTGATGGCAATAATAGGATGGCGTTCAGACATGGGTTTCTTTCAAGGCACGGTGAGTGCCGGTCTTAGTCTCGGAACAAGCCGCGCTCTGCAAACAGCGGGTTGTGTTCGGCCGCAGGGGCCGGCTCAGCGTGATAGCGCTCGATACGCTCCACCTCGTTTTTCGAGCCAAACACCAGGCCGATGCGCTGGTGCAGCGCGCTGGGCTGCACACCTAACATGGGCTCGCGCCCGCTGCTGGCCCGACCGCCTGCCTGCTCCATCACCATGGCGATGGGGTTGGCCTCGTAGAGCAGGCGCAGCCGGCCCGCCTTGCCCGGGTCTTTGGTGTCGCGCGGGTACATGAAGACGCCGCCTCGCATCAGGATGCGGTGCGCCTCGGCCACCATGCTGGCAATCCAGCGCATATTGAAGTCTTTGCCACGCGGCCCGGTCTTGCCGGCCAGGCACTCGTTCACATAACGTGTCACCGGCGCTTCCCAAAAGCGGCTGTTGGAGGCATTGATGGCAAATTCCTGGGTGTCGGCTGGCACCTGGATGTCAGGGTGGGTCAGCATGAACTCGCCCAGGTTGGGGTCGAGCGTGAAGCCGTGCACACCCCGGCCTACGGTCAGCACCAGCATGGTGGCGGGGCCGTACAGGGCGTAGCCGGCCGCCACCTGCTGGGTGCCGGGCTGCAGAAAGTCGGCCTCGGTCACGTCGCGACCGTTGTCTGGCCCGCGCAGGATCGAGAAAATACTGCCCACCGACACATTGACATCGATGTTGCTTGAGCCGTCCAGCGGGTCAAACACCAACAGGTATTTGCCGCGCGGATACTGCGCTGGTATTTGGTGGGGCAGGTCCATTTCTTCGGATGCCATACCCGCCAGGTGACCAGCCCATTCGGTGCGGCGGATGAAGACCTCGTTGGACAACACGTCGAGCTTTTGCTGGATCTCGCCCTGCACATTGAGGCTGCCGCCTGACTCGGGTGCATGCTTGCCCATCAGGCCGCCGAGCTCGCCAAAAGCGACAACTCTGGCAATTGCCTTGCAGGCCAGGGCCACATCGAGCAGCAGGGCATTGAAGTCTCCGCTGGCGCCTGGAAATCTCCGACGCTCCTCGATCAGGAACTGGGTCAGGGTGGAGTGCTTGCTCAGTGGCATGGCAGATCTTTCGGGATCAGGCTGCGGTCTGGGTGTGCCAGGCCTGTAGCTTCGCCACGGTCACGCCTTGCAGCTCGGGCAGCACCTTGAGCGCACCGCTGAAGTCATGGGCTGCGGTGAAGCGGGTCGGCGTGATCACCGTCAGCAGGCCAGCAGCTCTGGCCGCCTGCAGCCCGTTGGCAGAGTCCTCAAAGGCGATGCACTGGCTGGCTGGTAGTTGTAAGCGTCTGAGGGTTTGCAAATACACCATGGGATGCGGTTTTTTGATGGCCGCGGTGGAGGCGTCTTCGACAATGCCGAAAAACTGGCGCCAGTCCGGCCCGATGGCTCCACGCAGCAGCGCGGCGATGTTCACCGGCGAGGTGGTGGTGGCGATAGCCAGATGCAACCCGGCCTGGTGGGCTTCTTCGATCAAGTGCAGCACGCCCGGGCGCAGGCTGACCGCGCCATCGTTCACCATGGCCTCATAGGCCGCTGTTTTGAGCTCATGCAGCCGGCCCAGGGTGTCGCGCACGCCTGCGCCGCCAACATCGCGCACCTCGGGGTGACGAATGCCCCAGTAATGCAACAGCCGCTCCTTGCCGCCGGAGACATCGAGCAGCCGGGTGTACAGCGCCTCGTCCCAGTGCCAGTCCATGCCCTCTTGGGCAAAGGCCGAGTTAAAAGCGGCGCGGTGGGCGGCTTCGGTGTCGGCCAGGGTGCCATCTACATCAAAAATCAGGGCGTTGAGCATGGTGGTCAAGGAGTCGAGGTCAGGCTTGGAACAGCCGGCTCGCCAGAATATCAGAGGCGGCAATCGTGCTGAGGTCGTCAGCGCTGAGTTGGCGCTCGCGGTCGGCAAACAGGCGGCTGGCCTGTCGCAGCCGAGCCCGGTCCAGCGCATTGCGCACGCTGCGGGCATTGGCAAACTGGGGCTGCTGCAGGCGCAACTGCAGATAGCGCTCGAACGCCTCGGCAGCACCTTCGCCAAAACGGTAATTTTGCTGCGCCAGCATTTGTCCTGCGATTTGCTGCAGCTCGGGCGCCGCGTAGTCCGGGAAATCAAGGTGGTGGGCAATGCGAGAGCTCATGCCGGGGTTCGACTGAAAGAAGGTGTCCATCCGGTCTTTGTAGCCGGCCAGGATCACCACCAGGTCGTCGCGCTGGTTCTCCATTACCTGCAGCAGGATCTCGATCGCCTCCTGCCCGTAGTCGCGCTCGTTCTCGGGCCGGTACAGGTAGTAGGCCTCGTCAATGAACAGCACCCCGCCCATGGCGCGCTTGAGTACCTCTTTGGTCTTGGGTGCCGTGTGGCCGATGTACTGGCCCACCAGGTCATCACGCGTGACCGAGACCAGATGCCCTTTGCGCACGAAGCTCAGCCGGTGCAGGATTTGCGCCATGCGCAGCGCGACCGTGGTCTTGCCGGTGCCGGGGTTGCCGCTGAAGCACATGTGCAGGCTGGGCGACTGGCTCGCCAGCCCCAGGTTGAGGCGCAGCTTGTCAATCACCAGCAGGGCGGCAATGTCGCGGATGCGGGCCTTGACCGGCTTGAGGCCGACCAGGTCGGTATCGAGCTCCTGCAGCACCGCCTCCACCTGCGAGCCGGCCAACACCTCGGCCACCGAGCGGGCGCCGGCAGCTGGGTCAGTGCCGGACATGGCTGGCAGGCCGGCGCCAGCACCCTCAGCGGACGGCGCTGGCGTGCTGCCGGGTATGGCGTACAAAGGGGAGCTCATGCACGCAATCCTGTGCAGCCCATGGGGTAACTGGCTTGCACAGCTGCCTCAGTAGCGTTCGCCTTCGGGCTTGTCAGTGGCGTAGCTGTGCACGGTGTACTGGATCTGCCGGCCACCGATTTCCTGCCGCGCCAGACCGAAGCCGGGTTCATTCTTCGGCCGATTGACGATGTAGGACATGCGCACCGATTCGACGCCCTGCGTCGAATCGAACGCCGTCACGCGCACGTAGTGGTTAGGGAACGTCTTGCGGCAAGCGTTGATCTCTTTGAGGATGCCCGCGGGATCCTTCAAATCAAACATCGGGTTGCCGTACATCTCCCAGTACGTGTTGCGCGGGTGCGGATCATCGGTGTATTCCACGCCGACGGCCCAGCTCTTGCTGAGCGCAAACTCGATCTGCGCGGTGATCTGGCTGTCGGTGAGGTCGGGCAGGTAGGAGAACTGGCCCTGCGTTAGGCGGTTGCCGTGGTTGGTCATCATGATCGTGGCTCCTTACATTGACGCCGTCGGCGTGACGGCAAAATCGGCTGTGTCTGTGGACTCGAAGTTGAAGCTGATGTCGCCCCAGGTATCGATGGCAGCCTTCAGCGGCGAACACCACTTGGCCGCGTCCTTCAGAATCTGTGGGCCTTCGTTCCAGATGTCGCGGCCTTCATTGCGCGCCAGTACCATCGCTTCGAGGGCGACGCGGTTGGCCGTTGCGCCGGCCTGAATGCCCATCGGGTGGCCGATCGTGCCGCCGCCGAACTGCAGTACCACGTCGTCGCCCAGGTAGGTCAGCAACTGGTGCATCTGGCCGGCGTGGATGCCGCCCGAGGCCACCGGCATCACCTTGTTCATCGACGCCCAGTCCTGCTCGAAGAACAAGCCTTTTTCGAGCTGCATCGGCGTGTGCGTGTCAAGCAGCGTGTCGTAGAAGCCGCGGATCATCATCGGGTCGCCTTCCAGCTTGCCGACGACCGTACCGGCGTGGATGTGGTCGACACCCGCCATGCGCATCCACTTGCAGATGACACGGAAGTTCATGCCGTGGTTCTTCTGCCGCGAGTAGGTGCTGTTGCCTGCTCGGTGCAGGTGCAGGATCATGTCGTTCTTGCGCGCCCACACCGCCATGCTCTGGATCGCCGTGTAGCCGATCACCAGGTCGATCATGATGATCACGCTGCCCAGGCTCTTGGCGAACTCGGCACGGGCGTACATCTCTTCCATCGTGCCGGCGGTGACGTTCAGGTAGTGGCCCTTGACCTCGCCGCTGGCAGCGCTGGCTTTGTTGACGGCTTCCATGCAGTAAAGGAAACGGTCGCGCCAGTGCATGAAGGGCTGCGAGTTGATGTTCTCGTCGTCTTTCATGAAATCGAGACCGCCTTTGAGGCCCTCGTACACCACGCGGCCATAGTTACGGCCCGACAAGCCGAGCTTGGGCTTGGTGGTGGCGCCGAGCAGCGGGCGCCCGAACTTGTCCAGGCGCTCGCGCTCGACGACAACGCCGGTTGCGGGGCCTTGGAAGGTCTTCAGGTAGGCGACCGGGATACGCATGTCTTCCAGGCGCAGCGCCTTCAGCGCCTTGAAGCCGAATACGTTGCCGATAATCGACGCCGTCAGGTTGGCGATCGAGCCGCCTTCGAACAGGTCGAGGTCGTAGGCGATGTAGGCGAAGTACTGTTGCTCTGTATTCGTGCCGGGGCCTGTGTTGGGCACGGCATCGACGCGGTAGGCCTTGGCGCGGTAAAGGTCGCACGCGGTTAGGCGATCGGTCCACACCACTGTCCAGGTGGCGGTGGAGGATTCACCCGCCACGGCGGCGGCGCACTCCTCGCTATCGACACCTTCCTGCGGCGTCA
>CAMATS010000162.1 GCA_945861195.1 Rhodoferax sp. OV413 | reverse complement strand
CCAATGAACTCCACCCGCTCCGGGTTGTCGCGCACCGCATTGAGCATGCGCCCCAGCGGCGTTTGGGTGAATGCGTACATCAGCAGCACCGACACCAGGGTGTAGGCCGCAATCAGGTAGTACACCTGAATAGCCGGCCCAAAGCTGATCCCCAGCACGGCCCGGCCCACCACCCGGTTGCCCGAAACCCCGCCCTCACCGCCGAAAAACTCGGGGATCATCAGCGACATCGCGAAGACAAGTTCGGCCAAGCCCAGTGTGATCATGGCAAACGTGGTGCCTGATTTGCGGGTGGTGACATAGCCAAACAACACGGCAAAGCCCATGCCGGCCAAGCCACCGACCAAGGGCACCAGCGACACCGGCAGGGGCCAGGCGCCCTGCGTCAGCCGGTTGAGGGCATGAATAGCCACAAACCCGCCCAGGCCACTGTAGGCCGCATGCCCAAAGCTGAGCATGCCGCCCTGCCCCAGCAACATGTTGTAAGACAGGCAGGCGATGATGCCAATACCCATTTGAGACAACATGGAGACCGACAAGCCCCCGGTGAAGACCTGCGGTAACACCAGCAGCAAGGTAGCCAACAGGCCCCAGGCCCAGGGCGCGCCAAAACGGGCAGATACGCGTGACATGGGGCTTAACCTTCGCGACTGCCGAGCAGACCCTTGGGCCGGAAAATCAGGATCAGCACCAACAGCAGGTAGGGCAGGATGGGCGCCACCTGTGCCAGCGTCAGACGAGCCAGCGAGTTCTCGAGCAAGGCGGGCGCCACAGCAACACCCGCGCTCTGCAGCGTGGTGACCAAAGACACATCAAAGGCCACTGCAAAGGTCTGCATGGTGCCAATCAGCAAGGAGGCCACAAAGGCCCCCGAGAGCGAGCCCATACCGCCCACCACCACCACCACAAAAATAATCGGGCCAACAGCCGCAGCCATGGCGGGTTCAGTCAAAAAGGTGCTGCCCCCGATGACGCCCGCCAAGCCCGCCAAGGCCGCCCCGGCGCCAAAGACCAGCATGAACACGCGCGGCACATTGTGGCCAAGTGTCTCGACCGTCTGCGGGTGGGTGAGCGCCGCCTGAATCACCAGGCCCACCCGAGTTCGGGTCAGCAGCAGCCAGACCGACGCCAGCATAGACAAGGCCACCAACATCATGAAAGCCCTGGTGGCGGGAAACGGCGAGCAGACCAGGCGCACGCTTGCATCAGCCGCTTTGCACAACTCGGCTGGCACGGCGCCCCATGCCAAGCTCAGGCCCTGCGCTGAATGATTAACCAGGGTAAATGCCGGACCCTGGAGTATGTCTGCCGGTCGAAACTCCAGCGGAATACGACCCCAGACCAGTTGCACCAGTTCGACCACCACATAAGTCAGGCCAAAGGTAATGAGCAACTCTGGCACGTGGCCAAACTTGTGCACCCGGCGCAGGCACAGGCGCTCAAACAGCGCGCCAAGGACACCGACCACGACCGGGGCAATCAGCAATGACGGCCAAAAGCCCATCCAGCGCGACACTGAGTAGCCCACATAGGCGCCCAGCATATAAAAGCTGGCATGGGCGAAATTGAGCACGCCCATCATGCTGAAGATCAGGGTCAGCCCTGAACTCAGCATGAATAACAGCAGCCCATAGCTCACGCCATTGAGCATCGATATGATGAAAAATTCCATGTCAAAGGTCGAGCTTACGCAACCGAACACGCCAGCCGCAGAGCGGCGTGGCGCGGCTAGCCCATTTCAATCCCCAAGTTGCTCAGGGACGCTTCATTTGGCAGGTGGTGGGCGTGCTCGAAACAGCGTTGGCATACTGCTTGAGAGGTGCCAGGGTCATGCCTGTGTTCTCAGGGCTGTAAGGGTATTTTTGGTCGGCCTTCTGCCAAACCGTCATGTACAGGGGCTGCTGCAGTTGGTGGTCAGCGGCGCGGATCTCGACTTCGCCATTAAAGCTCTGCACCTTGATGCCCTCAAGGGCCGCCGCTACTTTGAGCGGGTCGGTGGACTTGGCCTTGGCCATGGCCGCACCCAGGGTTTCAAAAATACGAATGGTCGAGCCAGTGTAGAAGTCGTCGTTGTACTTGGCCTTGAACTCGTTCATCCACTTCTCCATTTGCCCGCCCATGTTGTAGTGGCTGTAGGCGATTTGGTACACGCGCCCGGCGCCATTGCTGCCCAAGGCGGTTGGGGTGCCGGTAACACCGGTGTAGTAGGTGAAAAATTTGCCGTTATAGCCACCATCGTTGGCAGCCTTGACCAGCAGCGACAGGTCGTTACCCCAGTTGCCGGTGATGACCGTGTCAGCGCCTGAGGCCTTGATCTTGGCAATATAAGGGGCAAAGTCGCGCACCTGCCCCAGTGGGTGCAGGTCTTCGCCAGCGATCTGGATGTCTGGGCGTTTGCGTGAGAGGGTCTCTTTGGCGTACTTGGCCACCTGCACGCCATGCGAGTAGTTTTGGCCCAGGATGTAGACCTTTTTGATGTCTTTGTCGTCTGCCATAAAGCTCGACATCGCCTCCATCTTCATGGAGGTGTCGGCATCAAAACGAAAGTGCCAGTAACTGCACTTGCTGTTGGTCAGGTCGGGGTCCACGGCCGAATCATTGAGGTAGATCACCTCTTTGCCGGGGTTGCGCTCGTTGTGCTTGCTGACCGCATCAGACAGGGCCAGTGCCACTGAGGAGCCGTTGCCCTGAACAATGTAGCGCACGCCTTGGTCAATAGCGGCTTTGAGCAGGGTGAGGCTCTCTGTCGGGCTGAGTTTGTTGTCCATCGCGGTGATTTCGAACTTGACGCCAGCGGGGTTTCCAGCGCCGCTGAACTTCTGGGCAAAAAATTCATAGCCCTTGATTTGACTCACACCGACCGGGCCCAGCAGGCCGGTGAGCGGGTCAATCCTGACCATTTTGACGGTCTCGCCCTGTTGTGCGAATGCGGCGCCAGAACAGCATAAAACAGCTGCCGCAGCAATGACTTTAAATTTGAATGACATAGAAAATTCCTTAGGGTGTGACATTAATAATTACCGACGATTCTCTTTTTTAAGCTTACCGCAATTCAACGCCCGTCCTCGCAGGGGTTTTCCCTGAAGGTATCGCTCAGGCGACAAGCTGGAGCACTGCGCCCTTACAAACCCGGCAGCGTGTAATCCTTGAGCACCTCGCGCAGCTTGGTTTTTTGCATCTTGCCAGTGCCACCCAAGGGAATTGCCTCGAGAAAAACCACGTCGTCCGGGATCTGCCACTTGGCGGTCTTGCCGTCGTAGAAGGCAATAAGCTCGTCACGGCTTACGGTGCTACCGGGCTTCTTGACCACCGCAATAATGGGCCGCTCGTCCCACTTGGGGTGCTTCATGCCGATGCAGGCCGCCATGGCCACTGCCGGGTGCGCCATGGCGATGTTCTCCACATCGATCGAGCTGATCCATTCGCCGCCAGACTTGATCACGTCTTTGCTGCGGTCGGTGATCTGCATATAGCCATCGGGGTCGATGGTGGCCACATCACCGGTGGGGAACCAGCCGTCCACCAGGGGGCTGCCGCCCTCGCCCTTGAAGTAGGCGCTGATGATCCACGGCCCGCGCACCAGCAGGTCGCCAAAGGCCTTGCCGTCCCAGGGCAGCTCTTGGCCTTCGGGGTCCACAATCTTCATGTCAACCCCAAAAATACCCCGGCCCTGCTTGAGCCGAACCCGCAGCTTGTCTTGGGGCTCCAGCTCGAGGTGCTTGTTTTTAAGGGTGCATACCGTACCCAGGGGCGACATCTCGGTCATGCCCCAAGCGTGCAGCACCTCCACGCCATAGGTATCGTTGAAAGCGGTGATCATGGCTGGCGGGCAGGCCGAGCCACCAATCACCGTGCGCTTGAGGGTCGAAAAACGTAGGCCTCCGGCTTGCATATGCCCCAGCATCATTTGCCAGACGGTCGGCACGCCGGCGGCGAATGTGACTTTTTCAGCCTCAATCAACTCAAAAATCGATTTGCCATCCATCGCCGGACCGGGGAACACCAGCTTGGCGCCGGTCATGGCGGCCGAGTACGGCAAGCCCCAGGCGTTGACATGGAACATCGGCACCACAGGCAGCACCGCATCGCGTGCGCTCATCGACAGCGCATCGGGCAAGGCGCCAGCCAGGGCATGCAGCAGCGTGGAGCGGTGGCTGTACAAAGCCGCCTTGGGGTTGCCCGTGGTGCCGCTGGTGTAGCACATGCTCGAGGCTGAGTTTTCGTCAAAGATCGGCCACACATAGGCGGTGGGCTGAGCACCCATCCAGGCCTCGTAACTCAGCAGGCCGGGGATGCCGCTGTCGGCGGGCAGCTTGTCGGCGTCGCACAGCGCCACATAGTGCCTGATGGTGGTACAGCGGCTGTGAATCGCCTTGACGATGGGCAAAAAGCTCAGGTCAAAGCACAGCACCGAGTCCTCTGCATGGTTGGCAATCCAGGCGATTTGCTCGGGGTGCAGGCGCGGATTGAGGGTGTGCAAAACCCGGCCAGTGCCACTGACGCCAAAGTAAAGCTCCAGGTGGCGGTAGCCGTTCCAGGCCAGGGTGGCCACCCGGCTGCTGAATTCAAGCCCCAGGCCGTCAAGCGCATGGGCTACTTGGCGCGAGCGCGCCGCCAAGGTTTTGTAATTGGAGCGGTGGATATCCCCCTCGACCCGCCGCGACACGATTTCTCCCTCGCCATGGTGGCGCTCGGCAAAATCGATCATCGATGAGATCAGCAGCGGGTGGTTTTGCATCAAACCGTGCATGGACAGCTCCGGACAGTGGAAGAATTAAGGGCAGCATGGTACTGCGAAACAAACGCTAGCCGGCACTCACCGTTTTGCCGACGCGCCCGTCAGCACGGCGGGCTTGGGTCGGCCATTTATGATGGGTGCCATGTTTTTCTCACCCATGCCCCCAGCTGACCGCGACGCGGCGGCGAACTTCAAACCCAGCCGGTCGCTGCCGTCGACCCGCGATGCACGGGCCTTGGCGGCGCAACGCCTGCCGCGCCTGATTTACGACTTCATCGACGGCGGCGCCGGCGATGAACTGGGTCTGGCCAGCAACCTCAGCGATCTGCAGCGCGTGCGATTGCAGCCGCGCAGCCTGGCCGAGGTCAACAGCATTTCCCTTAAAACATCGCTACTGGGGCGCGATTGGGATGTGCCGTTTGGCATCGCCCCCATGGGCATGTGTGACCTGGCCTGGCCAGGCACCGACCACAGCCTGGCCGCCTTGAGCCAGCGCCACAACCTGCCGCTGGGCGTGTCGACAGCCTCTTCGACCTCGCTGGAAGAACTGCTGCGACTCACCGGCGGGCGGGCCTGGTTTCAGCTTTACGTCACCGGCAGCACGCAAGACGCTCTGGCACTCAGCCGGCGCGCCGCAACAGCCGGCTACGACACCCTGATCCTGACCGTGGATGTGCCGCGCTTGGGCAAACGACCGCGCGATGTGCGCAACGGTTTTGCCACGCCGTTCCGTATGACGGCCAGGCACTTCATGGACTTTGCGACACACCCGCACTGGTCGCTCAAAACCCTGGCCAGCGGCCCGCCAACCATGGCCAATTTTTCGGGTGCCAACGCCCGGGGCTATGACCGCAACGCGCCCAGAACCGGGGCCAACTGGGCTTTTCTGCAAGAACTGCGGGCAGCTTGGCGTGGCAATCTGATCATCAAAGGCGTGCTGTCTGCCGAGGATGCGGTACGAATGAAAACCGAGGGCGTTGACGCCATCTGCGTCTCCAACCACGGCGGGCGCCAGCTCGACAGCGCGCCTTCGGCCATTGCGGCGCTGCCAGCCATCCGGCAGGCCGTAGGCCCGACTTTTCCGCTGCTGTTTGACAGCGGCAT
>CAMATS010000161.1 GCA_945861195.1 Rhodoferax sp. OV413 | reverse complement strand
CACACCCTCGCAGAGATGTGCGCAGATGCCTGGCGCTGGCAAGCGGGCTTGTTGACTTGAAGGCAGCAGTATGAAAACCAAGCTTGCAATCTTGACCCGTAACTTCTCGAAAATAGGCGGTGGCGCTGAAAGTTTGGCGGTTTCCTTGGCCACAGCCATGCTCGACGAATGCGACATCACGGTCATCTCGCAGGGCTTTGACCAGTCGCCCCAACTCTTCAAGCACATCCAGGTGCCACGGCTGGCCCTGCGCACGCGCTGGATCAACCAGCTCTGGTTCAGCTGGTACACCAAGCGCATCACCCGGCAGGGTTTTGATGTCGTCCACTCCTATGAAAACCTGACCCATGGCCAGGTGCAGACCGTGAGCGTGAAGACTGTGCATGCCAGCTTGCAGCAGCGCCGCATGAGCGCCTTGCGCATCGCTTTGAGCCCACGGCTTCTGGCCTACCTGTGGCTAGAGAAAAAACGCCTGTGCAGTGCCGGACACCACAGTGTTTTTGTGTCGCAGTTTGTGCATGACGAAACTCTGGCGATCCTGCCCAACATCCCGGCGAGTAGCGTGGTGCCGCCCGGCGTGGATATTCCCTTGCGCGAATTTTCCAGCCAAGAAAAATCAGCCGCGCGCGACGCACTTGGCTTGCAAACCGGCATCATGACTGTGGGTTTTGTCGGTCATGATTTTAAAAAGAAAGGCCTTGGCACACTGCTCAAAGCAGCAGCCCTGCTGGACTTTGACCTGCAAATCATGGTGGTGGGCAAGCCAGCGCAAGCCAGCCAGTACAGTGATTTGGTGGCCGCGCTGGGCCCGGGTAAGAGCTGCCGCTTTATGGGCGTGTTGAGCGATATGCCAAGAGCTTATGCGGCCATGGACTGCCTGGCCCATCCGACCACGCAGGATGTGTTCCCGATGGTGCTGCTCGAAGCCATGGCAAAACATGTCCCAGTGGTCACCACGGCTGAGCCCTACAACAACATGGCAAGCTTGCTGCAGGACCGCAGCGATGCGGTTTTGCTGCCCTCCCCTGACGATGTCACAGGCATGGCCGCCGCCCTGAGTCAAATCAATAGCGACCCGGCGTTTCGGAAAAAACTGACTCTGCAGGGCTTTGCCTTTGCCCAGCAGTACAGCTGGGACGTGGCCAAAGCCAAGTACTACCAGGTGTACCGCAAGGTCACGAACCGGGCACCGAGATAGTGCCCGCCTGGGTTTGCCGGGCCGGCCTGGTCTGACGCGGCCGGTGCTCAGCCGCTTGTCAGATCACCGGCCTTGGCCACAACTCTCAAGCGCCTGGGCCGATCGCGCGGCAGCCACTTCATCTGCAAAGGTGCCGCGAATATAGTCTTCCACGCCAATGAAGCGCCCGCTCCACAACTCGCCCAGTCGGCTGGTATCGGCCCGGGAATACTCGGCCTCCTGAGCCACACCAGGCTGTATCACCAGGCCAGGAAACTGCTCTGCCACCATGGCTACCAGTTTGGATACCTTTGTCGCAATCCCGGTGCCAATGTTCAGATGGCGGTACTGGGTAGAGCCCGACGCCAGGCTGAGGACCACGGCGGCAACATCACTGACATGGATAAAGTCCCGCTGCATTCGACCTTCGTTATTGAGCGTGAAGGGCGTGCCACGGACCAAGGCATTTTTCAGCTTGCTGAAAATCGAAAACCGATCGCGCCCGCCATAGGTGTTGAACACCCGCAAAATCTGGTACTCAATGCGATTGGCGGTGCAAAACTCGGCCACCAATTTTTCATTCAAGTGCTTGGAAATACCGTTGATCGTGATCGGGCAGCACAGGCTGTCCTCGCCGGTACGCATGTCCTCGCCATAGACTGCGCAACTGCTGATCAGTACAAAGCGTTTCAGCCCGTGCCGGCGGCTCGCCTCCAGCAGGGTGGCGGTTGACATCAGGTTCGAGTCGAGCAGCCGATAGGGCTCCAAACTCGCAGAGGTCCGCAGGTCGCTGGCCGCGTGTACCACCAGTTCCGCTGCTGCTATTTTTTCATCGATAGCGCCCCAGTCTTGACGGCCCACCGCAATCACGCCGGCAGCGTTTGTTGCCGCCGCCTGTTTGCACAATTCCGAGCCAAGGTTGCCTTCAGCGCCTGTCAGCAACAGCTTCATAGCCGAGCCTGCGCTTGAATCAAGGCGGCATTCGCAAGCCGCCTGCCGCGTCGATCCTCGTAGCCAGTCAAACACTTGAGCAGCAGGTGCAGGCAGGTGGTCGTGCGGCTGACCAGCACCCGTGGCAGGGTCAGCGGGTTCAGGCCAGCCTGCCCGTGAACCCGCCCGCGCACCGTGGTGGTGGCGGTGTCGTAGCCGGCCTCCCCGGCGCAGCGGATGGCGCCCTGGTCAAAGCTGCCATAGGGATAACAAAAATTTCGTATGCCGCCGGGCTGTTGTACCAGGGCTTCCAGCGTCAGCCGGGCCTGGGCAATCTCCTGCCGCTGCTCGCCCAAATCGAGGCTGCAGAGGTCCGGGTGGGTCAAGGTGTGCGAGCCAATTTCCTGCCCGGCATCGACCCAGGCCTGCATCTGCTGCGCTGTCATCAAAGGCACCTGGGGCACACCACGTTCAAGGTCCCATTGGTTGCGCTGGCCAACCCGTCCCGCAACCACATAACAGGTGGCACTAAACCCAAAACGCTGCAGCACCGGCAGCGCGCAGCGCAGGTTGTTTTCATAACCGTCGTCAAAGGTGATGCCGAATACTCGCCCTGCCTTCTGCCCATTCAGGTAGGGCAGCAGGTCTCGCATGGACAAACCTTTCAAGCCCATTGCCCACAGGGTCGCCATCTGCCTGCCAAAGGAAGCTGGCGACACCACCAGCCCACGCATGGGCGTGCCCCTGGGCGGGGCTGCATCAACCTGGTGGTACATCAAAATGGGAATCGGGGCCGCCAGCTTCATTGTTGCGCCTGTTAAATCAACACAATATCGTAGTCTTCCTGGCCCATTGCAGCCTCGCTTTGCAAGGAGACCGGCTTGCCAATGAATTCGCTCAGGCCTGCCAGATGCTGGCTCTCCTCATCCAAAAACAAATCGATCACCTTGGGCGAAGCCACCACCCGGAACTCGCGCGGGTTGAACTGCCGGGCCTCGCGCAGGATCTCACGCAAAATATCATAGACCACGCTGCGCGCGGTTTTGATGCTACCCCTGCCCTGGCAGCTTGCACAGGGCTCGCACAGCATGTGGGCCAGCGATTCCCGCGTGCGCTTGCGCGTCATCTCCACGAGTCCGAGTTGAGAAAACCCTGCGGCCATGGTTTTGACACGGTCGCGCAGCAACTGCTTGCGAAACTCGGCCAGCACGGCGTCCCGATGGTCCTCGCGAACCATGTCAATGAAGTCGGCAATGATGATTCCGCCCAGGTTGCGCAAACGCAGTTGCCGCGCAATGGCCTGCGCGGCCTCCAAGTTGGTCTTGAAGATGGTGTCGTCAAAATTGCGCGCGCCCACAAAACCGCCGGTGTTCACATCGACGGTGGTCAGCGCCTCAGTTTGGTCGATGATCAGGTAGCCGCCCGACTTGAGCTCCACGCGGCGCCCAAGCGCTCGAGCGATTTCTTCATCTATGGAAAAAAGGTCAAAAATCGGTCGCTCGCCGTGGTAGTGCACGAGTTTGGCGGCGGCCGCAGGCATGAACTCCTGGCCAAATAGTTGCAGCGCCTCAAATTGCTCACGCGAGTCAACCCGAATGGTCTGGGTGCCTTCGCCCACAAGATCCCGCAGTACCCGTTGCAGCAGATTAAGGTCTTGGTGCAGCAAAGACAAGTTGGGCAAACGCACTGATGCGTCTTTGATGCGAGCCCAGGATTTGCGCAGGTAGGCGATGTCGTCTGACAACTCGCTGTCGCTGGCCTCCTCGCCATTGGTACGCAAAATAAAACCGCCGCCGCTCGCGCCAATCAAACTGACCAGCCGGGCGCGCAGCTCATCGCGCTGCCCAGCGGGAATTTTTTGCGACACGCCGACATGGTCATCCTGCGGCAAAAACACCAACAGGCGCCCGGCGATACTGATCTGGGTAGACAGGCGAGCGCCTTTGCTGCCCATGGGGTCTTTGATGACCTGAACCAACAGGGTTTGTCCTTCAAATACCTGTTGTTCGATGGGGATCTGGGGCTGAGTGTTGCGGGCGATGCCAGGCGGCTCGCCATCAGGCTGGCGGTGCCAAACATCAGCCACATGCAAAAAAGCCGCCCGCTCCAGGCCGACGTCGACAAAGGCAGACTGCATGCCAGGCAGCACCCGCGCGACCTTTCCAAGGTAGACATTGCCCACCAGACCACGCTCCAGTGTGCGCTCGACATGCAGCTCTTGAAGCACGCCGTTTTCAACCATGGCAACCCGGGTCTCCTGGGGAGCCCAATTGATCAATATATCTTCTTGCATTGGGGCCTAGTCTAGAGCCTGAGCGGCAAACAGCAAAAGCGCGACCGGGGTGCCACCATTCGCGCCGAGCCAACGGCCATTGTCTGTGCATCTTATGCACAGCGCTGCGCGCCGCAGACCAGCAGAAATAGTTGTTTCAAAACTCCTGCCTGCGGCGGAAGCTTAGACGGCCTGGTTGGGGCTTGGCAAAGCAGTATCTGGCGGCATTGAGTCATCCGCAAACTATTGCCGCCTGGCATCAGCACCGAGACCATCCAAGGAGCCAACACATAAAACCACCAAAGGCAAACTTCATCGGCGGCACGCCGGGTTTCTGTGGTCTAGGCGCGCGGGCGTGCGTTGGTCGGGTCGTACAAAGGCTCGGCCTGCACCGTGGCGCTGCGACGCTGCCCCAGCACATTCACCTCCAGCCGGGTGCCCGGCTGGGCCAAGTCGGCCCGCACATAGGCCAGCGCCACGCTTTGCTTGAGCGTGTGGCTCCAGACGCCCGAGGTGGTCAGGCCCACGTTGTCGGTGCCATGGAAGACCTGGGCACAGTAGGGCGCCTCTGCCTCGCCGGGCTGGTCGAACACCAGCGGCACCAAGCGCTGGGCAGCGCCGCGGCTGTGCTCAGCCAACAGGGCATCGCGCCCCACAAAAGACGGCTTTTTGAGGTCAATGAAACGGTCCAGGGACGCATCCAAGGGTGAGTAACCGCTCTCCAAATCGCTCTTCCAGCCGCGGTAGCACTTGTCAACCCGCAGGCTGTCCATGGCATACATACCAAAGTCGCGGATATCAAAGGCCTGGCCGGCCGCCCAGACCGCAGCGTACAAAGCCGGCATCTGCGCGATTGGGGCATGCAACTCCCAGCCCAGTTCGCCCACGTAGTTCACCCGCATGGCCAGCATCGGGCCGGTCACCGTGATGATCTCGCGCGCACTCAGCCAGGGGAAGCCGGCATTGGACAGGTCGGCCTCGGTCACCTGCGACAGCACCTCGCGGGCACGCGGGCCGGCAATGATGAGTGAGCCCAGCTCGGCCGACAGATCACGCACGGTAATCGGACCGCCGGGAGGCAGGCTGCTTGTGAGTAAATCCATATCGTGCGTGGCGGCAATCGCGGCGCTGATGATGTAGAAGTGGTCCGGCCCCAGCCGGGTAATCGTGAACTCGCTCAGCAGCTTGCCGGTGGGCGTCAGCGCATAGGCCAATGACACCCGGCCCGGCCCGGGCAGCTTGGAGCAAGAGAGCAGGTCTAGGTGTTGGGCTGCACCCTCGCCTTTGAGCTCAAACTTGGTGAAACCAGGCAGGTCCAGCACGCCGACCCGCCCGCGCACTGCCGCCACCTCTTGGGCAACGGCTGCATGCCAGACGCTCTCGCGCCGGAACGACAGGTTTTCTGCCGGCAAGGTGCCGTCCAGGTCAAAGTACACCGCACGCTCCCAGCCGCCACGGGCGCCAAAGCGGGCGCCTTTGGCCTT
>CAMATS010000160.1 GCA_945861195.1 Rhodoferax sp. OV413 | reverse complement strand
TCCCGGGTTGCCGAGCTCAACCACAGCGCGGCGCGCCTGGCCCGCCAAGTGGCCGACCGCAGCGGGCGTGAGGTGGCGGTTGCCGGCAGCATGGGGCCTACCGGCGAAATCATGGAGCCTGTTGGCCCTTTGAGTTTTGACTTGGCCAGGCAGGCCTTTGCCGAGCAGGCCAGAAGTCTGGCGGACGGCGGGGTGGATGTTTTATGGCTCGAAACCATGTCCTCCAAAGAGGAGGTTGTAGCGGCGGTGGCGGGCGCGGCCACGGTAGGCTTGCCGATTGTTTGCACCCTGAGTTTTGACACCAATGGTCGCACCATGATGGGTATTTCGCCAAGCGACTTTGCCGGTTTGGAGAAGACCTTGATTCCCCGGCTGGCCGCCTGTGGAACCAACTGCGGCGTAGGTGCCTCTGAGGTGGTGGCCTGCATTCATAACCTGGCCGAAGCGATGGGCCCCGAGGTGGTGCTGGTGGCCAAAGGCAACTGCGGCATACCGCAGTATGTTGATGGCGCCATTTGCTACAACGGCACGCCCGAGTTGATGGCGCTGTATGCCAAGATGGCCCTGGATGCGGGGGCTCGCATCATCGGCGGCTGCTGCGGAACCTCGGCCAAACACCTGCGCGCCATGCGTGATGCGCTGGATGCGCACACTCCGGGTGCCAGCCCCGAATTGCAAACCATCATCAGCCAACTCGGCGAAGTGTCCACTGGCGCGCGTGCCCAGTGGGCGGGCGAGCAAAGCCGTTTGGGCGGGGCGGCCCCCGGGGCGGTGCTGTCGCGCAGCAGCCGTCGCCGCCCTGCTGCCACGTGAATCCCGTCGGCTGGTGTTACAGCGCTGAAGGCTGCGCCTGAAGCAGGGGTTGGCAATACCCGCTCACCAATCCTCCTTGACCGCCAACACCGCGCCACGCCCTGCCGCCGGGAGCGATGACAGCCAGGCGGTCAGGGTGCCGGCCAACACCACGGCCAGACACAGCAGCAGCAGGCGCGGCCAGGGCAGACTCAGGTCCATGGTCCAGTGAAAGCTTTGCGGGTTGACCACATGCACCAGCACCGCCGCCGGACTGTCGCCCCATAGCTGCTGGGCATCGACAACGCCACAGTGGAAGTGCAACTCACGCAACGCCACTGCGAGGCGTTGACTTTGGCTAAAGGCTATTTGCTCGACACCAGCGTGGTGTCTGTTCTCGCACCTGGCCGAGAAGTCTTTGTGCCCACACCCTTGCAGAATTGGTTGCGAGAGCATCACAAGCAGCTCTATCTGCCTTGCCTTGCATCGCTATTGCAGAAATGGCGCAGGGCATTGGCAAATTGCGACGCGCAGGCGGCGTCGGCCGGGCAGACCGCCTTGACCGCTGGTTGGACGGACTGTTGGGCACTTATGCGGACCGTATCTTGCCGCTGGATGCACAAGTTGCCCGGCTGGCCGGTCAAATTTCAGATGCAGCCCTTGCTCAGGGTCGCCATCCAGGCTTTGCAGACCTTGCAATTGCAGCGCTGGCTCAAAACGCAGGGCTGTTACTACTGACCTGCAACCTTAAGCACTTCGAGCCCCTGGGTGTGGACTGCGCTGACCCGTTGATCAAATTGCCGGCATGAAAAAACTCAGCGAAAAGCAAAGGAGGCTTTGCCAATCTTCTGATTAGGCCTTTTTGGCGCAGCGCGTAATCCGCCACACTTTGCAACCGGGGCAGTAACCCTATTCGCCGAGCCCATTGGGCTCACGAGGACCTAAGGCTCAGCTGTTCGTGTCTCTAAAGATGCGCCAAACAGCACCAGGTCCACGACCTGTTCGATGAACTCTTGCGTTGCGATGCGCCGCTCAATGAACACCCGGTGCACGACTGCCCCTGCGATGGTGAAGAGTATCAGCGAAGGATCTACGCCAGATCTTAAGCAAGCGCGCGCCGCAGCCCTCTTGAAAACCTCCAAAGGCCCGTGCAGGCTGGTGTCACCATATGCAGACTGTGCGAGCTTGATCACCGTCGGATTCCCACCCTCCGCAAGCAGAATGCGAATGATCGACGTACCAGCCCGTGACTGGGTGAATGCGGCGACGGACTGTGCGAGTTCGACAAGATCGCCGCGCAGATCACCCGTATCGGCAGGCTGGTCGGCATGGCTCATCACCGCGCCAAGTGAGTCCCGCACGAGATCGGCCTTGCCAGGCCAGCGCCGGTAGATGCTGGTCTTGTTGACGCCAGCGAGCGCAGCAACCGCCGGTATCGACAGGCGCTCGTATCCGACCTCGGCGAGCTGCGCCAATGTGACCTCAAGCACCAACTGCGTGAACGCCTCACCACGCACTTGAGGCGTTTCGTTCTTGTGGCGAGGAATGCCCTTCATGTGATCGAGCTTACGTGGATCAGCGCATAAAAGCAACTGTGGGTTGCAAGTTCTGAATTGGGTCAGTAGAATTCATTGCAACCATAAGTTGCAATTGATAAACCGACGGCCATTCGGAGTCCACGCATGATCGAAGTCCCCCATTTGTTGGTCCTGCTCGTGCAGGGTAACTTGGGCAGGCCTTGGCCTATTTCTCGGTCGTGGGTCTGTTGTTCTTTGGTATCCGCAGGTACGGAGCGGGCCGGCTAAGCGGCGCACGCATTCAGGCCACGGATCGTCTCGACCGCAAGCAACTGACCTTCGAGGTGCGGCACACCTTGGTGGTGCTGCTGACCGGCACCGTCACGGTAGTGGCCATCTCGATCTTGCATGCTGAGGGTCACACCCGGTTGACCAATGATCCCGGCACGATCGGCTGGCCTTGGATCATTGCCACCTTCATCGCGCTCATTGCATTCACCGATGCCTGGTTCTATTTCTGGCATCGCCTGCTGCACCACCCGAAAATCTTTCGGTATGTGCACGCTGTGCACCACAGGAGCGTAGACGTGAATCCGTTTTCGTCGTACTCGTTCCATTGGATTGAGGGGATGATTCTGGGCGCCTGGGTACTACCGGTCGTCTTGGTCGTGCCGATCTACCTGCCCACGCTCGCTGTGCTCCAGGGAATCGGCCTGGCCAACAACCTGATGTCCCACCTCGGCTACGAATTGCTGCCGCGCTGGCTATTGCGAGTCCCGATCCTGCGCTGGATGAACACATCGACCTTCCATAACCTCCATCACACCTCCTCCAAGGGGAACTACGGGCTGATGTTTCGCTTATGGGACCGCTTGCTGGGTACCGAACTCAGTCACTACGAGTCGAAGTTTCGGGATCGCGGTGGATCAAGGCATGACGTTCAACATGCTCCAAAGCGCGCGCCCAAATGACATCGGTCAGGCGAGTAACAGCAGTGACGCGGCGGCAAGGGCGGTAGGGCGCAATTTGATGACATCGGCTGCCGTAAGCCTCAGGCTCTCATTTCATCCCTGTTCTTCTGCGCCATCCGACGCTCGCCGCTAAGATTCCACATCGACATAAACACAAAGAAGGTTGAATATTTGGCCATGGCTGGGAAGAAGATCTACGAAGGTGGTTGCCTCTGCGAATACATCCGTTTCGTTGTAACGGCCCCTGTATCGAAGCCGCACACCTGCTCCTGCACGCTTTGCCAGCGCCATACAGGTGCTTTGACGGTCGTTTGGGTCGAGTTCCCATGAGATCGAGTTGCGTGGGTGGGGCCGGGTGGTGCGCCAACGGCTTGGCGATCCTCGGACTGGTCCAGCCGTGCTTTTTGCAGCGCATGTGGCAGTTCTATTGGTGCTATTGATTACAAGCCGACTATCGCATTGCTTCTTGGCGTGTTCGAATCCGCCAACCGAAAGGAACTTGCGCCGACGTCCCATTCGTATGTTGGGCGAAGGCCAAAGTGGTGGCACGTCCTTTCAGATGCAGGTACCAACAAATAACGCCGTCAGCTTCATTTTGAGGGACTAGTCCGAAGCGATTGCGAAGCTAAACCCATGTCCGGCGTCAACCTCAGTTTGCGGTGACATCGCCGGAAACCAAAAACTTCAGGGGTTCACCATGATGTCTAGTAGGCAGAGACGGCGAACTTCAAGCCGGTGGCCTTTAGAACGGCGTTGAGCGTTCTGATCGTCGGGTTACCACGCGTGGATAGCGTACGGTACAGGGTCTCGCGCGAAAGGTGTGCCTTCTCGGCTGTGGAGGCAATGCCACCGCGCGCATCGACCACCTTTCTGAGTGCAGTGAGGTAGGTCTTAGGGTCGTCGTCGTCCCCTGCAGCGTTGAGATATTCGGCTGCAAATTCTGCGTCCTTTAGCTGCTCAAAAAGCCAGTCGTCATGTTTGATTGTTGGTTTCACGTCTTTACCCTTAGTTGCCACTCTTTCCATCGGCTAATTGCTCGGGTGATGTCTGCACCTTGGGTGCGCTTGTCACCCCCGTCGCACAGCAAAACCACGCGTTTGTCTTCTATTGCGTAGTACACCCTGTAGCCGGGCCCCCAGTCGATGCGCTGCTCCCAAACACCTTCACCAACCGGCTTGCAATCCCCGAAATTTCCATTCTGAAGTCGAATCAACCTGGCGGCAATGCGTGCTTTGGCTTGTCGATCTTTCAGCCCATCCAGCCACTGGCCGAAGAGGTCTGGACCATCCTTCGTTTGGTAGTGGAGAAGTTCGAACATGCGCAAATTGTAGCTCTTAAGCTACTTTTCAGCTGTTTCACCTGATCAATGACCGCCGGTAGGTCAACCCTCACCAATCCTCCTTGACCGCCAACACCGCGCCACGCCCTGCCGCTGGGAGCGACGACAGCCAGGCGGTCAGGGTGCCGGCCAACACCACGGCCAGACACAGCAGCAGCAGGCGCGGCCAGGGCAGACTCAGGTCCATGGTCCAGTGAAAGCTTTGCGGGTTGACCACGTGCACCAGCACCGCCGCCACGGCCAGGCCCAGACCCAGCCCGGCAACTGCACCCACGGTGGTCCAGACCGCGCCCTCGGCCGTGACCAGGCCCAGAATCTGGCGCCGTGTGAGGCCCAGGTGGGCCAGCAGGCCAAATTCTTTGCGCCGCGCCAGCACCTGCGCGCTAAAGCTCGCCGCCACGCCAAACAGGCCAATGGCAATGGCCACCGCCTGCAGCCAGTAGGTGACTGCGAAGCTGCGGTCAAACACGCCCAGGCTGACAGCGCGAATCTGGCGCGCGCTGGCAAATTCCAGCAGCGCGCCAGCCCCTGGGGCCTCGCGTTCGACCAGCTCGCGCAGACCCTGCTGCACCGTGGTCTGGTCGGCGTCATCCCGCAGCCACAGGGCCAGGTCGTTGACCCGCCGGTCAGCGCTGAGTCGCTGGTAGTCGCTTGAGCGCATCGCGATGCTGCCAGACTGGCGCGCATAGTCGCGCCATACCCCGGCAACAAAAAACGCATGGGTGCTGGCGCCAGCGGCCCCGTCCGGGGGCTTGAAGGCGGCGGCCAAGGGTGCAAATTCCGCCCCCAGCCGGGCACCGTACAAATCAAGCACGGCCTCGCTGACATAAATACCAATCTGCCCGGGAGGCACCTGCAATGCGTTGCCCAGCAGGGGCAGGCTGGCCCCCGGGTCCTCGAGTGGGCTGACCAGCAGTGCGACTGCCGGGCGGGATGGTTCGAGCAGCAGGGGCAGCTGGCGCTGTGCCCGCAGGCGCTCCACACCCGGCAATTGGGCCGCTGCCTGCACCAGTGTGGGGCTGAAGAACAGGGTGTCGCTCTCGCGCAGGGTGGTGGCGCTGCGCACATAGATGTCGGCCGGCAGCAGTCGGTCGAGCCATGCTGACACTGAATCGCGAAAACTCGCCACCATCACGCTCAGCGCGACGGCCAGTGCCAAAGCCGCCACCACACCGCTGAGCGCCACCGCAGCACTGTCGCGCTGGCGCCGGGCCCGCTCCACTGCCAACAGCGGCAGCAGCCGACCCTGCAGCCCGAG
>CAMATS010000159.1 GCA_945861195.1 Rhodoferax sp. OV413 | reverse complement strand
TATCGCCACCACGGAAAACTGGAAAACCGTTTTCATTGATTTGAATGGGCGAATCGGGCGGCAGCTCAGTGGGAGGCTTGGGCGCGGCCAGCCCCAAGCCTTGCCGCAGGAAATCGGTGGCCAGATCGCGCAGGGTGCGGCCTTGCATGAGGGCGCGCAGCTTCATCTCGCGCACCAGTTCGTCAGGAAGATCGAGGGTGGTTTTCATAATGGCAACTTTACCATCTAGCTGGGTTGCTGTAGAGCTGGCTTGCGCTGCTTTGGCATCGGGTTTAGTGGCTGAGCCCGCCAATCATGGTCAAGATGCGGCCGGTGACACGCAGACCGGCTAAACCTCTGCATGCCCGCTCCTGCGGCCAAAACAGATAGCCATTTAAGTTATCGCATTCTTGTAACCAGACTCCCGTTGATGGCGTATTGCCAGCACCAGGACTTGGCCAAGAAATTGGTCGATATGGGGCAAAAACCGATAGAGAGCCAGATAGCCGCTTCGCCCCCTAGAGATCACCAGCTCGCGCTGCCCGAAGTGGACTTTGCGGCCAATCTCCGGGTGCTGCACCAAAACCTCCAGCGCGTCAAAAATCAGAGCTGCTGTGTTGATGCCGGCTTGCGGGTCGGTTTCCAGCAAGAAAGCGCTCAGCCGCTCCAGGTCCAGAAGCGCCTGCTCGGTGTAGATCAGCTTAATCACGTGACGGTTTCGTGGCTCGGGTCGTATCCAGCGGCTGCGCCTGCGGCCTGACAGGTGTGCCACCCTGTACCCGGGCCATGACATACGCTTTGACATGGGCCCCCGCATACACCGCGTTGCTGCGCAAGGTGTCTTGGTAAGCGGTTTCGCCGTCAGCATAAAACTGTTGGCGGACCAAAGCGTCCTCCATCGCGGCCTGTAGGGTATCCACCATCAGCGCATGGGAGGTCTTGCCCTCAAAGGCGGCGACTTTGGCAATCGTTTTTTTCAGATCGTCGGGTAGCTTGAGTGAGGTGGTGGCAGTCATGGCGTTCTCCAGTTGGGTAACACCATCGTAACACCAAGGGTGAATTCAAGGGTCATCCATACACCGCGTCATGATTGCCAACATTCACCGGGATGATCTGCCCATCTTGAATCAACAGCTCCAGCGTGATGCGGTACGACAGGTTGATGGCCACCGAATGCAGACCTTCCAACTTGCCGCGCGCCGGGCTGGGCTTTAGCGCTCCAGCCAAGCAAAAATACCGCGTTGAGGGTAGGCCCGCGCCGGCGCCAGCGACTCTTCGATGCGCAGCCCCTCGTTCCATTTGGCCATGCGCTCGGAGCGGGAAAAGCTGCCCACCTTGATTTGGGCCACACCCCAGCCGACGGCCAGGTGAACAATGCTGATGTCTTCGGTCTCGCCGGAGCGGGCTGACACGATGCAGCCGAGCTGGTGGCGCGCGGCCGCCTCAATGGCCTGGCGGGTTTGGGTCACGGTGCCGATCTGGTTGGGCTTGATCAAGACCGCATTGCAGGCGCCCAAAGCGGCGCGTTCATCGATCTGCTGGGCGTTGGTGACAAAAAAATCATCGCCAACAATTTGCAGGCGGTGGCCCAGGCGCTCGGTCATGGCGCGCATGCCCTCGATGTCGTTCTCGGCAAAGCCGTCTTCCATTGACACGATGGGGTAGCGGTCCAGCCACAGGGCATAGACATCGAGCAGTTGCTCGCGGGTGAAAGACCTCGATTCGCTGCGCCAGTGGTATTTGTCCTCGGAAAAATACTGGGTCGACGCCAGATCGAGTCCAACCGAGATATCCGCGCCTGGCTTGAAACCGGCACTCTCAATGGCCTTGACCAGCGCCTCGATGGTGGCCTCGTTGGAGCCAAATTGCGGCCAGTAGCCTCCCTCGTCGGCCACGCCCAGGTTTTTGCCCTGGCTGCTTAGTGCCCGTCCGGCGGCGTAATACACCTCGGCAATCCATTCCAGGGACTGCTCAAAACTGCTTGCGCCATTTGGAATAGCCAAGAAATCCTGCACATCCACGCTGCCCTTTGCATGGGCGCCACCTCCGAAGATCTGAATCTCGGGCAGCGGCAGGCCCACCACCCGCTCGCCAGCCAGGTGTTGCCAAAGCGGCAGCCCGCGCGCATTGCTGGCAGCCCACAGGGCCGCCAGCGAAACCGCCGTCAAACTGTTGCCACCCAGGCGTGATTTGTCTGGCGTGCCATCGGCTGCGATCATGGCCGAATCAATCCCGGCTTGGTCAAAAATATCGCGGCCTTGCAGCAGTGGCGACAGTTCCTGGTTGATGCGTTGCACCGCCAGTTGCACGCCTAGGCCGCGAAGGCGGCTGCCGCCGTCGCGCAACTCCCGGGCCTCGCCTGCGCCGGTAGAAGCGCCTGCTGGCGCGATCGCCCGCCCGATCACCCCGCAGGCCAGCCGCACCTCTGCCTCCACCGTAGGCAGGCCACGCGAATCCCACACCGCGCGCCCCAAGACCGATTGAATAGCGCTCATGGCTTCAAGACGCCTTGGGCGGTCAAGCGGACCGCATCGAGTTGCTCAAACGAGGTCTGCAAGCAGGGAATGGCAATGTCGCGCACTTGCTGGCGCGCCGCCGGGTTTGTCAAGTATTCCACTGGCGACTTGCCGTCCACCCGGGCCAACAGCAGGGCTGGCAGCAGCCCTGCTGCGCGCGCCTGCAGGCTGGCCGACGGCTCCCAGTTGACCTGTGCCAAATAGGCCCCGGCCATGCTGTCAAAGGCCGCCAACAACCCTGCAGACTGGGCGGGCTGGTGCACCGCTTTGAGCAGCAGGTGGTTCAGGCAAAAGGCGAGGTCAAAAGCCGGATCACCGTACCAAGCGCATTCGGCGTCCAGAAAAACCGGCGAGGTCGGACCGCACAGGATGTTCTTAGGGCTCACATCGCCATGGACCAGGCATTTTTTGGTGTTTGCCGTGGCCTCACACAGGCTGCTGAGCTTGTCCTGCAGGGCTGGGTGCAGTTTGGCGGTGGCGAGCAAATAGGGCTCGAGCCTAAGGGAGAAAAATTCGGCATCGCTCTCAAAAGCCTTGGCGATGTTGGGCTTTCCAGCCGTGAAGGCATGCACCTGCCCCAACGCTTGCCCGACCTGCTGTGCCAAGCCGGCATCAATCCGGCCCTGCAGAAGCAGGGTTTTCCAGACCGGGTAGTGCTCGGGTGCGAGGTACTGCATAAAAAAAATACCGCTTGGCGGGTCGCGCCCCAGCATGGCTGGCACCAACTCGGGAAACGCTGGGGCAATGGTCTGGTACCAGGCGTATTCAAAGGCATTACGCGACAGCGGCGCTTGCCAGTGTGCCGCCACCTTGAGCGTGGGCAAAGCCCGCTTTGCGCAGATGCTTCGACCGCCGAGATCAATCTGCCAAATGTCGGACGACACGCCGCCCACCAACTGTTGGATGCCTCGGATGTCAGCGGCCTGTCCCAGCCCCAGGCGGGCCAGGGCTGCGGCGATCAATTGCGAGTTTGGGTCTGTCAAGTTGAAAATACGCTCAGAGATTGCGCCCCAGGCTCAATAGCGGCGATGATACGTCCGCATGACAAACCATCTCGCCACCCCTGACAACGACGCCATTGCCCTGCTGCCGCTGTTTGAGCGGCTAGGGCTGGACCGCATCACCCTGGTGACCACTGGCGACCAGGCGCGCGCGGCCTGGGACGAACTGGCCAAGCTGCCGGCCTGGGGCTTTGACACCGAGTCCAAGCCAACCTTTCGGGTGGGCGAGGTCTCAGACGGGCCGCACGTGCTGCAACTGTCCACGCCACAGCGGGCCTGGGTGTTTCAATTGATAGAGCCAGAATGCCTTGCCGTGGCGGCCGAACTGCTGACACTGGGCGGCGTTACCAAGGCCGGCTTTGGTCTGGGGGACGACCGCCGCCACATCGTGCGCAAGCTGGGCGTAGAGCCGGTCGGCCTGCTGGAACTCAACCAATTATTTAGAGAGCGTGGCTACCGCAAGGACATGGGCGTCAAAGGCGCGGTGGCGGTGCTGTTCCAGCAGCGCTTCATCAAATCCAAGAAAGCCTCCACCAGCAACTGGGCCCAGCCCCGTTTGTCTGAGGCGCAGCTGGTGTATGCCGCCAATGACGCCTATGCGGCCATGCGCGTGTTCAACGCCCTGGAAGGAACCCCCGAATGAGCCACCGTTTTGGCATCGCCCTGGTTGGCATTGGCCCTGGCGCCGTGCCGCACCTGCAAAGCCTGTTTGACCTGCGCGCCACGGTTGAACTGCGTCACGCCGTCACGCGCCGGCCGGCGCAGGCCAGCCTGGGGCCGTTTCAGGGGCTGCTCACGCCCAGCGCTGACCTGCAGGCCGCGCTGGCTGACCCACTGGTTCAAGCCGTGATCGTCGCCACCCCGCCAGCCAGCCACCTGGAGCTGGCGACCCAGGTGTTTGCCGCCGGCAAACACCTGCTGCTAGAGAAACCACTGGATATTTCGCTGACCCGCGCCCAGGCCATTGTTGACCTGGCCCAGGCTTCCGACCGGCGCTTGGGCGTGGTGCTGCAGCACCGCTTCCGCCCCGGCGCCTTGGCGCTGCAAGATGCGCTGACCAGCGGGCGGCTGGGCACGGTGCAGGCCGCCTCGGTGCGGGTGCCCTGGTGGCGGCCGCAGAGTTATTACGACCAGGCCGGGCGCGGCACCCTGGCGCGCGACGGCGGCGGTGTGCTGCTGACGCAGGCCATTCACAGCCTGGACCTGTTCCGCGCCCTGGTGGGCGTGCGCTCAGTACTGGCGGCCCAGGTCATCACCACCGGGCTGCACCGCATGGAAACCGAAGACTACGCCAGTGCCCTGCTCACCCTGGCCAACGGCGCGCCCGGGCAGCTGCTCGCCACCACCGCCATGCTGCCGGGCCGGCCCGAGTGCATTGAGGTCATCGGCAGCCTGGGCAGCGCGGTGCTGGAAGGCGGCAGCCTGCAGATCGATTTTGTTGACGGCCAGACGCTGCAACTCAAGGCCCAGGGCGGCACCGGCAGCGGCGCCAACATCATGGATTTCCCCAACGACGAGCACCGCGCCCTGCTGCAAAACTTTGTCGATGCCGTCACCCAGAATCGCGCACCCCGGGTCACCGGGCTGGACGCGCTGCAGACGCAGCAGCTGATTGGGCAGGTTTTGGCCAGTGCGGGCGGCTCATCCGCCTGAAGTGACGGCACCCTGCAAAGCCTCTATGACTTTCGATTAGCCAGCACCCCGGCCAGGGTCCGCCTTAGAAACTTTGACTTGAGCGATGCGGCCAGCCCAATAAGCAGGTCGGCAAGATGAAACCGATAGTTCACCGCAATAGCGCATGAACAAGGCGGCTTACCTCTTCCGCAGAGACCGTATCGACGAGCCCGCTGCTGATCTCTGCGGCGCGACGCGTAGCTTCGGAATGCCACGCCTGCGCAATCTCATCCGCGCTCTGCTCTTCAAGACTGAGTAGCAGCTTATGCGCCAATTCGGCGCGCTGTTGCATAGGCAAATGCAGAGCATTGTGTTCGATGGTTTCAGCGTTCATGAAGAGGTTCCTTTGCAACAGCAACGATGCGATATTTTGCGCGATACAGCCTAGCAACTAGACTTTAGGCTAATTGACGGCAACCCACCCCACCCTAAAACGCCCGGGGCACGCAACGCGCCTGCGTCTGGCTGGACTCGGCTACCGCCAGGGTGGCAGCCAAGGTGCGGGCGCCGTCCAGCACCGAGACCACCGGCGGCTCGTTCAGCCGCACCAGTCGCTGGAAGTGGCTGAGCTGCACTTGGTAAGGGTCTTGCACCTTTGGCAGCAGCGGGTCACCCACAATCGGTTTATCCCATGCCGCTTCACCGGCCACGCGGGGGCTCCAGGCGCGCAACACCGGCAGCTCCAGACTGCCTTCGGTACCGATCAGGCGGTAGGCACTTTGCCCGGTGTA
>CAMATS010000158.1 GCA_945861195.1 Rhodoferax sp. OV413 | reverse complement strand
GGCATGGTGCTGGCCGCAAGCCATGCTGATGAGAAAAAGCAGCCGGGTATCTTCATCCTCAACCCCGGGCCGGGGGCCGCGCCCGGCTTGCGGGTGCGTTAGCCCCTCCCGATACTTTCTGACTGCGAGATCAGCATGATTTCCTGGATCCGCGACACCAACTTGGCCCCTGCGGCCTACCAAATACTCAAAGGGAACGACTGTTATCCCTAATTTAAGCGCCCAAGCTGAATCAAAACTGCTCCCACAAAAACAGCCCCCGTGCACGCCCCTCTGTTCTTTCAACCCAAGCTGCTGGAGGCTTTGCAGGGCTACAACCGCCAGCGCCTGCTGCGCGACATTGGCGCAGGCGTCACAGTCGGGGTGGTGGCGCTGCCATTGGCCATGGCTTTTGCTATAGCCAGTGGCGTCAAGCCCGAGGCCGGGCTGTTCACCGCCATCATTGCCGGCTTTCTGATCTCGGCGCTGGGCGGCAGCCGGGTGCAAATCGGTGGGCCGGCCGGCGCGTTCATCGTCATCGTGTACGGCATCGTCGAGCGGTATGGCCTGGCCAATCTGATCATCGCCACGGCCATGTCCGGAGTGATGCTGTTCGCTATGGGCCTGTTCAGGCTCGGCACCCTGGTGCGCTTCATTCCGGTAGCGGTGGTGATCGGTTTTACCAATGGCATCGCCGTGCTGATAGCGTTGTCGCAGATCAAAGACTTTTTAGGCCTGCGCACGAGCAGTATGCCGGCTGATTTCTTTGGCATGCTCGCCACGCTGCAAGCCGCTCTGCCCAGCTTCAATGGCACGGCCACCTTGTTGGCCTTGGCCTGCCTGGGCCTGCTGGTGCTGTGGCAGTTTGCCCTGCCCGCGCTGGGGCGCCGACAGCCTGCGCTCACACGCCTGGCACTGGTGCCGGGCTCGATCGTGGTGTTGGTGCTGGCCACCACCGGCGTCGCGCTGGGGCACTGGCCGGTGGAAACCATTGGCAGCCGCTTTGGCGGCATACCCACGAGCCTGCCCACGCTGCAGTGGCCCGCCGTGGGCTGGGACACGGTGCAATTGCTCTTCAGGCCAGCCCTGACGCTGGCGCTGTTGGGCGCGATCGAGTCGCTGTTGTGCGCGCGGGTGGCCGACGGCATGACGGGCGACCGACATGACCCGAACCAGGAGCTGATGGCCCAGGGCATCGCCAATGTTGTCACGCCTTTTTTTGGCGGCATGCCGGCCACCGGCACGATTGCACGCACCGTGACCAATGTGAAAAGTGGCGCCAGTTCGCCGGTAGCGGGCCTGGTGCATACCCTCACCCTGCTGATGCTGATGCTGGCAGCAGCACCGCTGGCCAGCCACATCCCGCTGGCGGCGATGGCGGCAATCTTGATGTTTGTGGCGTGGAACATGGGCGAATGGCGCAAGTTCCTGCAGCTGGGGCAATTCCGCCTGCCCTACCGGCTCACGCTGCTGTCGGTGTTTTTACTCACCGTGGTGGCCGACCTCACCGTGGCGGTCGAAGTCGGCCTGCTAGCCGCCTGTCTAACCTTCATTTACCGCATTTCCAGCCTGTCACGGCTCGACCCTGTGAGCGCCGCTGACCATGGCGAGCTCGCTGGCAGCAGCCCCCGGGTCGCGGCTTACCGGCTGCACGGCGCCTTGTTTTTTGGCGCTGTCAAACTGATCGACGACTTGCAAGACCACCTGCCCAAGGCCGAGTTGGTGCTCGACCTCAAGCACCTGATCTACGTGGATTCCTCCGGCGCCGAGGCCTTGAGCGATCTGGCCCGCGCCTGCGACAAAAACGCTGTTCGGCTGAGCCTGTGCGGCCTGAACCACCAAGCGCTGGGCATGCTGCAGCGCAGCGGCTTGCGTGAACGGTTGGGCAAACATGCCCAGCACGCCGACCTGAGCAGTGCCCTGGCGGCGGTGCTGTCCCGCTAAAATGGGCTCAAAGGTCCAACCATGAATTTTTTTTACCGCGCGCCCTACCAGTCCGACACCACCCGCTTTGTGGCTGAGCTCAAAGCGAAAGATCCGGCCCTTGAAGCCAAACAGCGGCACGGACGAGAGTTGCTTTGGGACAAGGCGATTGATCGGCGGGCGCAAAGCGAGCAGCGCGAAGCCGGCGTGGCGCAAAAGCCCTACGTCTACCAAACCGACAGCCAGCAGGATTGAGCGTGGCTGAAGCGGCGGCCATGCCTGAGGTGGTCGACCATGTGGCGGTGGCGCGTCTTTACGGTGAGCCGCTGTTCTCCATCCCGCAAGACCTGTACATACCCCCGGATGCGCTCGAGGTTTTCCTGGAGGCCTTCGAAGGTCCGCTAGACCTGCTGCTCTACCTGATTCGCAAGCAAAACTTCAATATCCTGGACATCCCCATGGCTGGCGTGACGCGCCAGTACCTGAGCTACGTAGAAGAAATTCGGGGCCGCAATCTGGAACTGGCGGCCGAATACCTGCTCATGGCGGCCATGCTGATCGAGATCAAGTCACGCATGCTGCTGCCGCCGCGCAAGGTGGCCGAGGGCCAGGAAGCCGAAGACCCGCGCGCCGAGTTGGTGCGCCGCTTGCTGGAATACGAGCAAATGAAACTGTCTGCGGCCCGCCTGAATGCGCTGCCCCAGCTGGGTCGGGATTTTCTCAAGGCCCAGGTGTTCATCGAACAAGCGCTGCAACCCCGCTTCCCCGAGGTACACCTGGCTGACCTGCAGGAGGCCTGGCGCGACATCCTGAAACGGGCCCGACTGGTCCAGCACCACCACATCACCCGTGCTGAACTCTCGGTGCGCGAGCACATGAGCCTGATGCTCAAAAAACTCCAAGGCCGACGCTTTGTTGAGTTTGAGGAGCTATTTGATGCCACCAAAGGTGCACCGGTGCTGGTGGTGACCTTCATCGCGCTGCTCGAGCTGGCCAAGGAAACCCTGGTGGAAATTACCCAGGCCGAGGCCTTCGCCCCCATCTATGTACGTCTGGCTTACACCCCGACCTGAGCCAGCTCGAACCCCGGCTCGCGTCCCATCAGCAGCGCCACCGCCTCAGCGGGCTGTAACTGGCCGTCAAGCAGGGCGACAACGGTTTGTGCAATTGGCAGTTCCAGGCCGAGTTGCCGAGCCCGCTGCACCACGGTTCGCGCGCTGTAAACCCCCTCTGCCACATGACCGAGCCCGGCCAGGGCTCCGGCACAACTTTGGCCAGCCGCCAGCGCCAGCCCGACCTGGCGATTGCGCGACAGATCTCCGGTGGAAGTCAGCACCAGATCGCCCAGGCCGCTCAGGCCCATGAAGGTATCCGGCCGGGCACCTAGCGCCACGCCCAGTCGGGTCATCTCGGCCAGGCCCCGGGTGATCAGGGCCGCGCGCGCATTGGCACCCAGACTCAAGCCGTCACACAAGCCGGCGGCAATCGCCAGCACGTTTTTGACAGCGCCGCCTACCTCCACCCCCACCAGATCATCGTTGGCGTAAACCCGCAGCGTTGGCCCATGAAAGGCCGCCATCAGCGCCTGGCGCACCACCGCATGCGCACTGGCTGCCACCAAGGCCGTGGGTTGTCCGCGGGCCACCTCCACCGCAAAACTCGGGCCGCTCAGGGCACCGGCTAGCACCTGGGGGGCTACCTGACTTTGTACTTCGTGAGCCAAACAACCAGGGCTATCCGATCGGCCGGCCTCAAACCCCTTGCTCAGCCAGGCCAAGGGCACCCGGCAATCGGCCAGTTGCGCCAACAAGGACCGCAGGCCCGACATGGGCGTGGCGAGCACCATCAAATCAGCCTGCTCAAGCAAGGCCGTCGGAGTGGTTTGCGCCGGCCCGGAAATTGTCAGCGCATGGGGCAGTGCCACCCCCGGCAAATACAGCCGATTCACTCGCTCAGTCTGCATGGCTGCAGCCTGCTGTGGGTCACGGGCCCACAGGGTGACACCATGGCCGTACCGTGTTTGGCTTGCAACGCTCACCGCCAGCGCCGTTCCCCAGGCGCCGGCACCGACGATGGCAATTCTCATGGCGGCTCAAGACTCAGGACTCAAGGCCCGAAGGGCTCACTGGGTGACGATGCGGGGCGCATCGTCGGCGGCCTGCTGTTGCTGCTGCTCATACATGGCCTGAAAATTGATTTCAGACAAGTGCACCGGCGGAAAACCACCGCGCTGTATCAGGTCAGCCACATTGCCGCGCAAGTAGGGGTAGACGATTTGCGGGCAGGCGATGCCCATGATGTTGCTCATTTGCTCTTGGGCCAGGTTGCGAATCTCAAAAATACCGGCCTGGGTGACCTCCACCAAAAACACAGTTTTGTCTTTGATTTTGGTTTGCACCGTGGCGGTGACGGTGACCTCAAACATGCCTTCGGCTACCGGCGCAGCGTTCACACCAAGCTGAATATCGACAGTAGGCGCCTCTTGTTCGAGCAGGATGGATGGGGAATTGGGTTGCTCCAGCGAAGCCTCCTTGAGGTACACACGCTGAATCTGGAAAACAGGATCGAGTTGCTCGGCCATGACGGTTCTTTCTGGTCTAAATAAAACCCTTGCACAGGACTCGGAGAGAGCCCGCACTTGGGGTGCGGCGGGGATTATCTCAGCAGCCCAGGCGCCTGGGCTGCGACGCGCTTCGCCTTGAGCCCGGGGCTGCGCTGCGGGTCGGGCTCAGCCAGGGAGTTGCAGCAGCGGCAAGAGACCGCCTTGGCGGTCCAGCGCGATGAGGTCATCGCAGCCACCAACATGGGTGTTGCCAATAAATATTTGCGGCACAGTGCGCTGTCCGGTGATGTCCATCATGTGTTGGCGCTGCCCGGGGTCGGTGTCGATGCGGATTTCCTCTATCGCCTCGACCCCCCGGGCCTTGAGCAGTTGTTTGGCCCGCACGCAATAGGGGCAGACAGCGGTGGTGTACATCTTGATGGGCGGCATAGGGGTTCTTTCAGACAATTCAGGGGCCCGGTCAGGCTTTTTCCAGCGGCAGATTGGCACTGCGCCAAGCGCCCAGCCCACCCGAGAGTGACTGCGCCTGCTCGTAGCCGAGTTTTTTGGCAATCGCCAGGGCCCGGGCCGAGCGGGCGCCAGACTGGCAGACCAGGATCAGGGGCAGGGTTTTGTTTTTCACCACCCCAGCGAGTTTGTCTTCGAGTTGATTCAAGGGCAGGTTTTTGGCACCCACCACATGTCCGGCTGCGAATTCTTCGGCCTCACACACATCCACCACGACGGCTTTGTCACGGTTGATCATGTGAACCACCTGCGCCGCACTCAGTCCGCCCCCGGCAGCGCCTTGTATCAAGGGCAAAAACAGCAAAGAGCCTGACACCAGCGCAACGCTGATCAACATCCAGTTATCAACAAAAAATTTCACGTGCTTCCTTTATTTGGCTCGGGCGCGCCCCGGGCAGGCTGGCATTTTAGAATGGCGGCGCCGCGCCGCTTTGCGCGAGCAGTTTGCCCCCGCGACAGCCAGCTGTTTTCGGTCAGCCACTGTCCTATTTTCCTAACTCTGCTCCAAACAGACCATGTACCAACTCGTACTCATTCGCCACGGCGAATCCACCTGGAACCTGGAAAACCGGTTCACCGGCTGGACCGATGTTGACCTGACCCCGCTGGGCCTAGAGCAGGCGAAAAACGCCGGGCGGCTGCTCAAGGCTGGCGGTTTTGATTTTGATGTGGCTTACACCAGCATGCTCAAGCGCGCCACCCGCACCCTGTGGCATGTGCTCGACGAGATGGACCGCACTTGGTTGCCGGTGGTGCACAGCTGGCGGCTCAACGAGCGGCATTACGGCTCCCTGCAGGGACTCAACAAGTCCGACATGGCCCGGCAGTATGGCGAAGCCCAGGTGCTGGCCTGGCGGCGCAGCTACGACACGCCGCCGCCAGCGCTGGATGCGGCTGATGCGCGCTGCGAACGCAGCGATGCCCGTTACGCCCGCCTGAAACCCAACCA
>CAMATS010000157.1 GCA_945861195.1 Rhodoferax sp. OV413 | reverse complement strand
CCGAGCTTGACTCGCAGCAATTCTTCGGCCTTGGCCATGTCGCCCTGTGCCTCGGTCAAGGCGCGTTTGCACTCCATCATGGGGGCGTCGGTCTTGCCGCGCAGTTCGGCAACCATACTCGCTGTAATCGCAGCCATTTGTATTCTCCGTATCAATCAGGGTGGCTAACAAAATATCAAAAAAAGGGGGCTCCAGAGCCCCGCTTCTATGGGGGGTTCGGCGCCCTCAGGCAGCCGCTGCCTCGTCAACTTCTACAAACTCATCGGCGCTGTCTGCGACAACGGCTTTGAGCACATCGTCCACCGCGTTGGCACGCCCTTCAATGACGGCGTCAGCAATGCCGCGCGCATACAGCGTAACCGCCTTGGAGGAGTCATCGTTGCCCGGAATCACATAGTCCACACCCTCTGGTGAGTGGTTGGAATCAACCACCGCAATCAAGGGAATACCTAATTTTTTGGCCTCTGCAATCGCAATCTTGTGGTAGCCCACATCAATGACAAAAATTGCATCGGGAAGGACAGCCATGTCCTGAATGCCACCGATATCTTTTTCAAGTTTTTCGAGTTCGCGAGCGAACATGAGTTGTTCTTTTTTGCTCATCGCGTCGAGCCCGCCCTCTTGCTGGATCTTCATATCCTTGAGCCGTTTGATGGAGGTTTTCACGGTCTTGAAGTTAGTCAGCATGCCGCCCAGCCAACGCTGATCAACAAAGGGTACGCCGGCGCGGCGGGCCTCAGTGGCAATGGTCTCGCGCGCCTGGCGTTTGGTGCCCACCATCAACACAGTGCCGCGTTTGGCAGAAATTTGTCGTACAAATTTAGCTGCGTCCTGGAACATCGGCAGAGATTTTTCCAGGTTGATGATGTGGATTTTGTTGCGGTGTCCAAAAATGAACGGCGCCATCTTGGGATTCCAAAAGCGGGTTTGATGTCCAAAATGAACGCCCGCCTCAAGCATTTCGCGCATGGTGACTGACATGACTGACTCCAAAAGGTTAGGTCTAAAATCCGGTTCCTTATCGCACAGCGCAGAAGCGTTAACGCTTGCTGTTGTTGTGCAACACCTTGTTTGAACTGGTTCGATGATTTGTTGTTTGAGCAGCAGTGGCGCCACCTAAATCAACCGACGGAGTATAGCAGGGCAGCTCTCCGGCTTTGGGCTTGGACGGCACAGGTGAGGCCCTGAACCGGTACACATGATCTATGAAAATTGCAGTCGTCGGCGCTGGCATCATCGGCATCACCACCGCCTATGAATTAGCCGCAGATGGTCACGAGGTCACGGTGCTTGAGCGCCGAAGCGCTGCTGCCGAGGAAGCCAGTTTTGCCAACGCAGGCGTGATCGCCCCGGGCTATGTCACCCCTTGGGCAGGACCAGGCATGCCGCTCAAGATTTTGAGCTACCTTTTCCGCCAACACGCGCCGGTCAAGCTGAGTCTGCCCCTGTCAACAAGGGAGCTCGCCTGGATCGCTCATTGGTACCGGGCCTGCAAGCTCGAGACTTACCAGACCAACCGCGGGCACATGAACAAACTCGCTGTCTACAGCCGGGACCGGCTGCACCAACTCAGCAGCCAACTCCAGCTTGACTATGAACGCAGCGCAGGCTACCTGATCCTGTTGCGCAGCGAAAGCGACCACAGTCAGGCCCAAGCTGCCATGAAATTCCTGCGCGCGACTGATTTGGTGTTCAAGGAAATCGACGGCGTGCAAGCCAGGCAAGTCGAGCCAGCACTGAACTCGGATACCCCTCTGTTGGGGGCAATCTATCTACCCGATGACGAGGTTGGGAACTGTCGTCAGTTTGCCCTGCAATTGAAAACCGAGGCCCAAAAGCTGGGCGTCGTATTTTCTTTTCAAACCACAGTGGAAAGCATCACACCATCCCGCGGCATCGTCTTGACGCTTGATGGCCGGGCACAAGCCCGGCAATTTGACGGTTGCGTCGTCTGCGCCGGCGTCGATTCGGCCAAACTGTTGGCCAACTGCGGCCTGCGTATTCCCCTGGCCACGGTATACGGCTACTCCATCAGTGCGCCGATCAGAGAGTCTGTCAACGCGCCCCGAAGCGCTGTCATGGACGAGCGCTTCAAGGTGGCGATCTCCCGACTGGGTAAGCGCATCCGCGTCGCCGGCAGCGCAGAATTTGGCGGCGATCTGGCAAAAAAACGCGCCGGCTCGATTCAAACACTGTACAAAGTGCTGAGCGACTGGTTTCCGGGGGCCGCAAACCTGTCTGGAGGTGTGCAGGAATGGAAGGGCGCACGGCCCATGCTGCCCGACGGCCCGCCGGTTATTGGCGCCTCAGGAATCCCGCAGCTGTGGCTTAACCTGGGGCAAGGGTCTAGTGGTTGGGCACTGAGTTGTGGCTCGGCCCGGGTGATGGCCGACATGATCTCCGGCAGGGTTCCGGCGCTGGACGTTTGCGGATTTGACCCCAGCCGAATCCTGCGGTAGCCGCGGCCATGCCACCTGACTGGCGTAGCCTTAGCGCTTGGTTTTGCGCGCGCTTTTCGCACTCGCTGCGCTCTTGTCTGCAGCTTTGGTGGCCCGGGCCTTGGTCTTCACCCCGATGGGCAGGGGTTCGGAGATCAGCCGCTGTGGGCGTTTGCCCCGCTTGTTAGGCCGACTTTCGTCAAGTCCGTGCGGCACAACGCCAGACCGCTCAGCGGGTTTTTCTTTGCCCGGTTTCACGCTGATCCCCTCGCTTTCGCTGATCAGGCGGAAATCTATACGGCGTCCATCGAGGTCGACCCGACTCACCCGCACCCGTACACGGGAGCCCACGGCATAGCGAATACCGGTTCTTTCGCCTCGGAGTTCCTGGCGGGCCTCATCAAAGCGGTAATACTCGCCGCCAAGCTCGGTGATGTGCACCAGGCCCTCGACATACATGGCATCCAGAGTCACGAAGATGCCAAAGCCGGTCACCGCGCTCACCACGCCGCCGTACTCTTCGCCAAGGTGTTCGCGCATGTATTTGCATTTGAGCCAGGCCTCCACATCACGGCTTGCCTCGTCGGCCCGGCGCTCATTCGCGCTGCAGTGCATACCGGCTGCTTGCCAGGCCTGCATGTCAGCGCTGGCCTTCTTTGGTTTTTGACCGGACTCGTCTGACCGCGAGGCCATGCCTTTTTCAAGCCGACGGGCGAGCTTGGCATGGGCTTCGCCAGGCGTGGGCAAAACCGGTAACTGGTATTTGCTATTGGCCAAAATTGCCTTGATGACCCGATGAACCAGCAAATCCGGATAACGCCGAATCGGGCTGGTGAAATGGGTGTAAGCATCAAAAGCCAGACCGAAGTGCCCGCTGTTGATCGGGGTGTAAATGGCCTGCTGCATGGAGCGCAACAGCATCGCGTGAATTTGTTGGGCATCCGGGCGGTCTTTGGTGGCGTTGGCAATCGCCTGAAATTCGCCCGGTCGCGGGTCGTCGCTGATGCTCAAACCTAAACCAGTGGCCTTCAGGTAGGCGCGCAGCATTTCTTTTTTCTCTGGTGTCGGGCCTTCGTGAACCCGAAACAAGCCGGGTTGCCGGCCCTGCGCAATAAAGTCAGCGCTGCACACATTGGCGGCGAGCATTGCCTCCTCAATCAAACGGTGCGCATCGTTGCGGGTGCGGGGCACGATTCTTTCGATCCGTCCGCCTTCGTCGCAAACAATCTGCGTCTCAACGGTCTCGAAGTCAACTGCACCCCTTTTAAGCCGGGCTTTGAGCAGGGCCAGGTAGAGATCATGCAGGTTAATCAGGTCAGGTACCCGGGCTTGGTGCCTGAGGGCCTCAGGCCCGCGGGTGTTGGCCAAAAGCGCAGCCACCTCGGTGTAGGTCAGGCGGGCATGGCTCCACATCACCGCCGGGTAAAACTGGTAAGCGCAAACATCACCCTCCTGCGTGACAAGCATGTCGCACACCATGCACAAACGCTCCACCTCAGGGTTGAGGGAGCACAGGCCATTGGAGAGTTTCTCGGGAAGCATCGGAATCACCCGACGCGGGAAGTAGACACTGGTCGCACGGTCGTAGGCATCCACATCAATGGCAGACCCGTTTTGAACGTAATGACTGACGTCGGCAATCGCCACCAGCAAACGCCAACCGGGTTTGGCGGCTCGACCCTTGCCAATTTTTGCCGGCTCGCAGTAGACCGCATCATCAAAATCCCGGGCATCCTCGCCATCGATGGTGACAAGGGGAATATCGGTTAAGTTGATCCGATTTTTTTTATCCTGGGCTCGTACTTTGTCAGGCAAAGTGCGGGCCAATGCCAAACAGGGATCAGAGAATTGATACGGCACACTGTATTTTCGTACCGCTATTTCGATCTCCATACCGGGATCGTCGATGTCGCCCAAGATCTCGGTCACCCGTCCAACCGGCTGCCCAAACAGGGAGGGCGGCTCGGTTAATTCAACCACTACCACCTGCCCCGGCTTGGCCGAACCCACCCCCGCCTTGGGGATCATCACATCCTGGCCATAGCGCTTGTCTTCGGGCGCAACAATCCAGATGCCACTCTCTTGCAACAAGCGGCCAATAATGGCTTGCTTGGGTCGCTCCAGGATTTCGACCACGCGCCCCTCGGGTCGGCCCTTGCGGTCACTGCGGACCACCCGAACCTTGACGCGGTCTTTGTGCAGGACCGCGCGCATTTCATTGGCAGCAAGGTAAATATCGGGTTCGCCGTCGTCGCGGGCAACAAAGCCATGACCGTCCCGGTGACCTTGCACCGTGCCTTCAATTTCGTCCAGCAAGCCGCTGGTTTGGCTGTTATTTTTGATACACTCTTTCTCTTTCCTGAGATGCCCAGGTGGCGGAATTGGTAGACGCACTAGTTTCAGGTACTAGCGAGTAACTTCGTGGGGGTTCGAGTCCCTTCCTGGGCACCAAATGTAAATGAAACTCGAGTGTCCGCAGCTGTCAAAGCAGGAACAATCAAGGCAAGTCAACCCGTAAAAATGCACCAAGCCGCGTTCTCTGACGCGGCTTTTTTGTCTCTGCTGTCGATTCACGTGCAAATCAAAAGGGCAGGGCAATCAGGTCATGCCCTTGAGTTGCCAAGACCCTGGCCCGGGTAAATTCCCCGACCTTCAGAGTTTTGCTTATTTTTTCTGGCGGCAGCAGTCGCACCAGGCCATCGATCTCCGGCGCATCGGCATAAGAACGCCCAACGCCACCTTTTTTACCCAAACCGGGGGCAGAGTCAACCAACACCTGCATGGTGGCGCCGATGCGCCGTTTCAGCTTGGCCATGGACACCTCTTCTGCCACCGCCATGAAACGAGCCCGTCGTTCTTCGCGAAGCTCTGCCGGCAGCATGCCAGCGATGTCGTTGGCAGCAGCACCCGCCACCGGGCTATAAGCAAAACAACCCACGCGATCAATGCCTGCCTGGCGCACAAAGTCCAGCAGATGTTCAAATTCGGTTTCGGTCTCCCCAGGAAAACCAGCAATAAAGGTGCTGCGCACAACGATCTGCGGACAGGTCTCGCGCCAGCGTTCTAGACGGGCCAAATTTTTCTCGCCGCCAGCAGGGCGTTTCATGCGCCTGAGCACATCGGGGTGGCTGTGCTGGAACGGCACGTCCAGGTAGGGCAGCACCTGGCCGGAGGCCATCAAAGGGAGCAGTTCATCAACGCTGGGATAAGGATAGACATAGTGCAGACGCACCCATGCACCGTAGGGTGTGGCTAATTCGCCCAGGGCCTGCGCCAATTCCAGCAAGCGGGTTTTCAGCGGCCGGCCCTGCCAAAAACCGGTTCGGTAAGCGACATCGACACCATAGGCGGAAGTGTCCTGGCTGATCACCAGCAGTTCCTTGACGCCGCCCTCGAGTAAAGCCTGCGCCTCGCGCAGCAATTCGCCCAGTGGCCTTGACACCAAATCGCCGCGCATCGACGGGATGATGCAAAACGTGCATCGGTGGTTACAACCCT
>CAMATS010000156.1 GCA_945861195.1 Rhodoferax sp. OV413 | reverse complement strand
TGCTCGTGCAGCGCGGCGGGCAGGCTGGCGTTGCCCTTGCCCAGAAAGCCCAGGTTCATCGGAAAGGCGTCTGCCGCTTGCAACATGCGCTCGATGTTCCAGGGGCCGGGCGTGCAGGTGGTGGCAAAGGTGCCGGTGGCCGGCCCGGTGCCGCCGCCCATCATGGTGGTGACGCCGCTGGCCAGGGCTTCCTCAATTTGCTGTGGGCAAATGAAGTGGATGTGGCTGTCGATGCCGCCGGCGGTGACGATGTTGCCCTCACAGCTGATGATCTCGGTGCCGGGGCCGATGATGATGTCCACGCCGGGTTGCACATCGGGGTTGCCGGCCTTGCCGATGGCCACAATGCGCCCGCCTTTGAGGCCGATGTCGGCCTTGACGATGCCCCCGTGGTCCACGATCAGTGCATTGGTCATGACGCAGTCCACCGCACCCTCATGTCGGGTGCGTTGCGACTGGGCCATGCCGTCGCGGATGGTTTTACCGCCGCCAAACTTCACCTCTTCGCCGTAGCCGCCGGCACGCAGGGTGTAGTCCTGCTCCACCTCGATCATCAGGTCGGTGTCGGCCAGCCGCACCCGGTCGCCCACGGTGGGGCCAAAGATTTCCGCATAGGCGCGGCGCCCAATCGTTGCCATCAAAGCTTCCCTTGCACCAAGCCACGAAAACCAGAGACCTGCCGGTCCCCGGCGTAGTCCACCAACTCCACCGTGCGCAGCTGGCCCGGCTCAAAGCGCACGGCCGCGCCGGAGGGAATGTTCAGCCGCATGCCGCGGGCGGCGTCGCGGTCAAAACCGAGCGCGCCATTGGTCTCGGCAAAGTGGTAGTGCGAGCCGACCTGAATCGGCCGATCGGCGGTGTTGCGCACCACCAGGGTCAGGCTGCGCCGGCCCGGGTTGATAGCGTGCTCGGGGCCGTCGGTGAGAATTTCGCCTGGAATCATGCTGGCCTCACTTGTTGTCTGGCCGGCTCAAATAATCGGCTGGTGCACGGTGACGAGCTTGGTGCCGTCGGGGAAAGTGGCTTCGACCTGGATGTCCGGAATCATCTCGGCGATGCCGTCCATCACGTCGTCACGCGTCAGCACGGCGCGGCCTTCGCTCATCAGCTGGGCCACGGTCTTGCCGTCGCGGGCGCCTTCCATCACGGCGGCGCTGATCAGGGCCATGGCCTCGGGGTAGTTGAGCTTGAGGCCGCGTGCCTTGCGCCGCTCGGCCAGCAGGGCGGCGGTGAACAGCAGCAATTTGTCTTTTTCACGGGGTGTAAGTTCCATGCCCAAGTGTATGCAATAGCCATGCCGTGGCATGAAACCTGCACCATGCCATGGTGACCCTTGATGCCTTCCCCAGCGCCCTTGACCCTGCCCCGCCTGCGGCGCCCCAGCGGATCACCTTGGTACGGCGCAATTACAACGCCTGGGTCGGCAGCGAAACCCTCGAAGACTATGCTCTGCGCTTTACCCCGCAGCGGTTTCGCAAGTGGTCACACTGGCGCGTCGCCAACACCGCCTTCGGTGCGGCGAGTTTTCTGATTCTGGAGGCAGTCGGTGCCACTTTGCTGGTGCAGTACGGCTTTACCAATGCACTGTGGGCCATTCTGACCACCGGCCTGATCATCTTTCTTGCCGGCCTGCCGATCAGCATTTATGCAGCGCGCTATGGGCTGGACATGGATTTGCTCACCCGTGGCGCCGGCTTTGGTTACATAGGCTCCACGCTCACCTCGCTGATCTACGCCTCGTTTACCTTCATCTTCTTTGCCCTCGAGGCAGCGGTGATGGCCTATGCGCTGGAGCTGGCGCTGGGCATTCCGCCGCGCTGGGGTTATTTGGTGTGCGCCTTGGTGGTGATTCCGCTCGTGACCCATGGCGTGTCCGCCATCAGCCGCTTACAGCTTTGGACGCAGCCGCTGTGGTTGGTGCTGCTGCTGGTGCCTTATGGCTTTGTGGCGGTGCTTGATCCCGGTGCGTTGGCTGGTGTGGTGCACTACAAAGGTGAGCAGGCCGCGGCGGTCGGTTTCGATTTGCACCTGTTTGGGGCGGCTTTGACGGTAGGCATTGCCCTGATCACCCAGATGGGCGAGCAGGCCGACTACCTTCGCTTCATGCCGGCGCAGACGCCAGCCACCCGCTGGCGCTGGTGGCTGGCAGTGCTGGCCGGAGGGCCGGGCTGGGTGGTGCTGGGCGTGCTCAAGATGCTGGGCGGCGCCCTGCTGGCTTACCTGGCCATCAGCCATGCGGTGCCGGTGGAACGCGCCGTGGACCCCAACCAGATGTACCTGGCCGCCTACGAGTACGTGTTTCCGCACTACGGCTGGGCAGTGGTGGCTACCGCGCTGCTGGTGGTGGTGTCACAGATCAAAATCAATGTCACCAACGCCTATGCCGGCTCGCTGGCCTGGTCCAATTTTTTCTCTCGGCTCACACACAGCCACCCGGGTCGGGTGGTGTGGGTGGTTGTCAACACGGCGATCGCTTTCATGCTCATGGAGATGAGCGTCTTCGAGGCCTTGGGCGATGTGCTCGGCCTGTTCTCCAATATCGCCATTGCCTGGATGATGGCCGTGGTGGCTGATCTGGTGATCAACAAACCGTTGGGCTTGTCGCCGCCGGGTATTGAATTCAAGCGCGCCTACTTGTACGACATCAACCCGGTAGGGGTGGGTGCCATGTTGCTGGCATCGCTGCTGTCGGTGGCGGCGCACTTGGGTGCGTTCGGGCCGCTGGCCCAAGCCTTCTCAGCCGTGATCGCGCTGGTCACCGCGCTGATCGCGGCACCCTTGATCGCTTGGGCGACCGGCTCGCGCTATTACCTTGCCCGCGTGGCGCCGCTGCCTGAGCCCGCGCCTGCGCCCGTGCGACAGTGTGCAGCGGAGGGCGCATTTGCAGGCCAAGCCCGCGCGCCGGATGTGACGCAGACCTGTGTGATTTGCGAACGCGATTACGAAGGCCCCGACCTGGCCCACTGTCCGGCCTACCTGGGTTCTATCTGCTCGCTTTGCTGCACGCTTGACGCTCGCTGCGGTGACCTTTGCAAGCCGCACGCTACCCTGGGGGCGCAATGGGCGGCGGCTTTGCGGCGCCTGTTGCCGGAGCTCTTGTTGCCCCCCCTGGGGCGCGGTTTAGGACATTTTTTACTGCTGATGTTGGTCATTGCCCCGGTTTTGGCCGCCGTTTTTGGGCTGCTCTATCAGCAAGAGAGCCGCAGCTTGGCTGCGCTGGCCGGCCAAGCCAACGAGGCGCGGCAAATGTCACAGGCCATCGCCGCTGGCTTTGTCAAGGCGTACTTCGCTTTGCTGGTGATCGCTGGTCTGGTGGCCTGGTGGGTGGTGTTGGCACACAAAAGCCGGCAGGTGGCGCAGCAAGAATCAAACCGGCAAACCCATTTGCTGATGCGCGAGATTGAGTCCCACCAACAGACCGACGCCGAACTACAGTCGGCGCGACAAATCGCAGAGCGAGCACGCGCGACTGCAGACCTTGCCAACCAGGCCAAGAGCCGGTACATCAGCACTATCAGCCACGAACTGCGCACACCGCTCAACAGCATTTTGGGTTATGCGCAACTCATGGGAGAGGATGTCAACATCCCCCCGCACCGCCGCCAAGCTGTAGCCGTGATACGCCGTGGTGGTGAGCACCTGCTGTCGCTGATTGAGGGCACGCTCGATATCGCACAAATCGAAAGCGGCAAGCTCACGCTCAAACTGCGCCCCATGCAATTTGACAGCCTGATGCAAGAGGTGGCGGACATGTTTGAGTGGCAGGCACAGGCCAAGGGCCTGGCATTTGCTTTCGAGGTACAGGGTGCTCTGCCACTGATTGTTCGCGCTGACGAAAAAAGAGTGCGTCAGATCCTGATCAATCTGCTGGGCAATGCCATCAAGTACACAGCACAGGGGAGGGTGGTTTTTCGGGTGCGCTATGCACGAGAAATGGCGGTGATCGAGATCGATGACACCGGCCCCGGCATCTGTGCAGAAGAGCAGGCGCGCATTTTTGAGCCTTTCAACCGAAGCCTGGCGCCCCAGGTCGGCGTAGCCGGCGCGGGGCTCGGACTGACGATAGCCAAAATGCTGACCGATCTGATGGGTGGGGAACTGACGCTGAACAGCGTGCCGGGCCAAGGCTCGGTGTTTCGGGTTAAGCTTTTTTTGCCCGAAGTCCACCGCAGCCCTGGGCTGCCTGGCGCATGGATCGGCTCTGCGCCCAAGAGAGCCCGGCTGGCCTATTCTGGCTTGCGCCGGCGCCTGCTGGTGGTGGACAACGAGGCGGCCGACCGCGAGCTGCTGCTGCGCTTTCTGCAGCCCTTGGGTTTTGAGCTGCGCTTGGCAGCCAGCGGGCACGATGCTTTGGATGTGCTGGCCACTGGTTACCGCCCCGATGTGGTCTTGGTGGACTTGGCCATGCCTGGCATTGATGGCTGGGAGACCATTCGGCGCCTGCGCAAGCTCCCCGGGGCTGAGCGGATTTTGGTAGCGGTGGTCTCGGCCAACGCCTTTGACAAGGGGCTGGACAACGATGTCGCTCTACTGGCAGACGATTTCATCCTCAAGCCCCTGCGCCACAGCGAACTGCTCGACTGGCTCGAGAGCCGGCTTGGCCTGCAATGGCTTGAGGCAGCGCCGGCTGGGCCTGTGGCTGCACCGGTGCCGATTGAAGCCCTGCCGGCAGCGCCCGCGTTAGCAGCGCTGCTTGAGGCTGCCGAGCTGGGCTTTTACCGCGGCATTCTGAACAAGCTGGCGCAAATCGAGCGCGACCAACCCGGCTGCCAACCATTCGTCATCCGAATGCGCGCCTTGGCCCAACAGTTCCAGTTCGAGGTCATGGCCCAGCAGCTCGGAGAGCTGCGCGGTACACAGCCGCTCGCGCTCGACCCAGGATCGGCTTAAAGTGCCAGCCCTCAATTTGGACCAGACGCTGGACCGGACGCACAGCGATGTGGTGCTCATCGTGGATGATGTGCCCGACAACCTGGCGGTGCTGCATGACGCTCTGGATGAATCTGGCTACACGGTGTTGGTGGCCACTGGTGGCGAGTCAGCTCTGCAGCGCACCGGGCAGGTGCTACCGGACATGGTGCTGCTCGACGCGATGATGCCCGGCATCGACGGTTTCGAGGTGGCGCGCCGGCTCAAGGCGGCGCCGCGCACCGCGCACATACCGATCATCTTCATGACCGGGCTGACCGACACCGAGCACCTGGTAGCGGCACTCGAAGCTGGTGGTGTGGACTATGTGACCAAGCCGATCCGGCCCAAGGAGGTGTTGGCCCGGATGGCCGTGCATTTGCAAGGCGCGCGTGAAAAGCGCCAGGCCCGCAATGCGCTGGATGCCTTTGGCTACGCCAGCATCACGGTGCGGCTGATTGACGGCCGGCTGATGTGGCAGACCTCGCTGGCGCGCGAACTGTTGCTGCGTTATTGCGGCACCGAGGCGCCGCGCACGCCCCAGGCAGTGCTGGACTGGCTCAAGGAGCATGCCACCGACCCGCAGCCCTCGGTAGAGCCGCCGCCCCTGAGCATCGAGCAGGGTCCGAAGCGCCTGAGTTTTCGTCTGCACCAGCAAATCGGCGACTCCGAGGGCGGTGGTGACTGGCTGATCATCATGCGCGAGGTGTCTGACGAAAGTGTGATCGAGGCCATGTCGCTGAGTTTCAAGCTGACACCGCGCGAGGCCGAGGTGCTGTACTGGCTGGTCAAGGGCAAGACCAACCGCGACATCGGTGAAATATTGGGTGCCAGTCCGATGACGGTCAAAAAGCACTTGGAGCGGGTCTACGTCAAACTCGGAGTGGAAACCCGCACCGCTGCCGCTGGCATGGCGATGCGGCGCATCCGCCAACTGCACCCGCAGTTTGAGGGCTGAACCCGCGTGGGGCTGCGGCCCCTGCCAGTGCGCTCTGCCAAAATTAGGCTATGGCAGACCCCGACGACACCCCA
>CAMATS010000155.1 GCA_945861195.1 Rhodoferax sp. OV413 | reverse complement strand
GCACCGGGTGCAAATGGGCAACCGCCAAGACCACCTGTGCTCGCATCAAAACGACGAATGCCAGCCTCCAGTGCCGCCCAGGCGTTGGCGTTCGCCAGACCCCGGGTATCGTGGAAGTGCATCGCCAGCTGATTCATCGGAATCGTCCGGCCCAGCACCTTCAGACAATCGCGCACTCTGCCAGGGGTAGCAGAGCCAATCGTGTCGGCGATGACAATTTCATCCACTTGCGCATCTTGCATCTCTTCCGCCAAAGCCATTAGCGTCAGAACTGGCGTGACCCCTTCAAAGGGACAATCAAAGGCAACCGCCAGGTACGCACGGGTGCGCATGCCCATTGCCTTCGCCGCACGCACAGTGTCCTGACAGTTCCGCGTCGCATCCGCCAGGCCCTGGTTAATGTTTTTGCGGTTCATGGTTTCAGTCGCGGCAAGCACCACCGATATTTCGCCTGCGCCGGCAAGACGGGCACGCTCCAAGCCTCTCGGGTTGGGCACCAGGACGGTCGACTGCAGCTGCGGGAACTGCTCAATTACAAGCGACAGCAGATCGGCGGCATCCGCCATTTGGGGCACTGCCTTGGGAGAAACAAAACTGGTGACTTCAACCCGTCGCAAGCCCGCGGCAACCAACAGGCCAATCAACGCCAGCTTATCGCCAGTTGATAAGAGTTTCGCTTGGTTTTGCAGCCCGTCCCGCGGCGAGACATCGGTGATCCAGATCGATTCCACAGCTCCGGCTCAGGCAATCACGCCCGCTCGCTTCAAGTGCGTCAACTGTTCCGTGCTGTAGCCAACCAATTCGCGCAGCACACGCTCGGTGTGTTCGCCCAGGCCGGGTGGGCAGGTGTAACGCGGCTCTGCCGCGTCAGACAATTTGATGGGGTTGCCAGGCATTTCCAGTGACTGCCCATTTTTGAGCGCGACGGATACCACCATCTGCCTGGCCCGTACTTGAGCGCTGTTCAGGGCTTGCGCGAAATTGTTCACCGGGCCATTGGGTATCCTGACCGCATCCAGTGCTTCCTGCCAAAAGGCGGTCGACTGCGTCTTCAACTTGGCTGCAATAAGGGCATCAATCTCGGCCTTTTTGGCGAAACGAACCGGCTGCGCTGTCAATTCAGGATTTCGCAGTTCAGGGATGTCAATGAAGTCCACAAAACGCACAAAGAAAGGGTCCCCAATGCAGGCGACGATGATATGACCATCAGACGTTGGGTAGCTGTTGTAAGGCACATGCACAAAATGGCCATTGCCTGCGCCTTGCGGCACGATGTCTGACATCAGGTTCATGGTCGCCATGTAATTGAGCATGGAGATTTGGGCATCCAACATGGCGACATCCACATGCTGCCCCCTGCCACTGCGCTCCCGCTCTGCGACCGCAGCCAATACGCCCAGCGTGCCAAACAGGCCGCCTCCCAGATCACCGATCGGGATGCCACTGCGAGTCGGTCCGGTCTCGGGTGTTCCGGTAATGGACATGCCACCGCCCATGGCCTGCACTACTTGATCGAAAGCCGGTCGGTGGATGTCCGGACCAGTCTCGCCAAACCCTGTGACAGAGCACGTAATGATTCTCGGGTTGACGCCGGCCAGCACTGAGTGGTCAATCCCGAGTCGCTGGGTTACACCGACGCTGAAATTATCAAACACCACATCCGCCAAACGCACCAGATCCAGGAATACCTGCCGGCCCTCTTGACTCTTCAAATCGATGCAAACGCTCTCTTTGTTGCGGTTAAGCGTGAGGAAGTAGGCCCCCATGCCATCGGCCGCGTAGTCCTTGTCGTGCTCAAGAAGGCGTCGGGTTGCCTCACCCGATCCAGGCGGCTCTATCTTGATGGTGCGGGCGCCTAAGTCTGCCAGCATCATGGTGCCGTACGGTCCAGACAGCATGTGGGTCAAATCCAGGACGATCAAATGCTCAAGTGCCATGGTCGCTACCGCTTACTTGCCGTTGCATCACACCAGCGTCCATGGACCAGAGGCCGGACGCGGGGTAAGACTGATACCAAAATGCTTTTGGACCAAGCGGGACTGCTCTTCAAAGCAGCCACCCCAACGCAGTATTTTCCAACTAGGCAATTCGATGATGGTGCTTCCCATTTGCATGGCATTGATGTAGCGCGATGTGCCATAGTCGAGAACCAGATCACAGCCTTGCCGCAACGATTCCTGAACATCTTCCAGTCTGAATTTACTGCCTGAACCTGAGAGGTTCGCAGAAGACCCCATCAGTGGCTTGGCTGATTCCAGACTCATTCGGGCCAGCTCATCGTGCAGAGGCCCAGCATGCATCAGCAAGTCCATGGTCAGCGCTTTGGTGGAGCGACGGAGCGCGCCGAATTCAACGGTTCGCAGCCAGTCGTGATGGGGATTGAACGGCGCGACAATGGACAGCGGCAGGTCATTGTCAAGTGTGAGGCAACGCACCAAGTCCCGATCACGGCTCTCAGTCTGAAAGACATCAGAAAAAATATCCCAGTTACCAATCACCCCATTGGGCTTGGTTTGCGGGCGATTTTTTAGCTTGTAAATGCGCTCAACGCCATGGGCAGTATTCGCGAATATGGCGTAAGACACACTCAGCGGCAGGACAGCCACCCCGCCACTGATCATGATTTGGAATGCTTTTCTGGCGTCCAGTCCCACCGTGGCGGGATCAGGCTCAGCACCGCGATTGATCAGTTCCATGGGTTCTTTCTCAGGTCAAGTAAAGGCGCCAGGCTGGCCGCAACTTCGAGCAAACGATGGTCCTCATAGCGGCAATGCGTCAATTGCAGCCCCATGGGCAGGCCCTCGGCGCTCCATAACGCCGGCATGGTGATGCAGGGAACTTGCAGCGCTGTCCAAAGGCGGTTGAACGTCGCCATGCCTTGGGTTTGAAGTCCCGAAGGTGCTACGCCCGGGGCGCTCAGGCCCAGCACAGCGTCCACACCCGTCATGGACTGCTCGAAGGCCATACGGCACCGACCCACAGAATCCAGCGACGACCGCATGCGTTCAGGGGTCAGTCCCAGGTGATTGTGTAGTTTGGCCTTGAAATCGCCATGCAGCCGATCCGGTTCGAGCAGCATTTCCGGCCAGAACGCTGAGCGCCCTCCGTCCTGCATGATGTCGTCCTGCCAGCGGTTGATATCGGCAAATTCCGGGGCCCACGGAAGCTCGATCAAGCGCACACCGGCATCCTGCAATCGAGCCAATGTGGCCTCGAAAGCAGACTGAGCTTGGGGCTCTGCCTGGTCCCAGTAAGGTGTGCGGCAGATGCCCAGCCGCAGTTCGCGCCAACTGGGCACCACGGGGGCTGGCAGGTCATGCAGGGCATACGCGTGAAGCAAGAGCCGAAGGTCGTCAACGCTACGGGCAAACAGGCCCACCGTGTCCAAATGCGGCGCAAAACTCTTGATGCCGTCAAATGGAATGCGACCCCAGGTTGGTTTCATGCCGTAGACACCGCAAAATGCTGCGGGTCGAATGGTTGAACCGCCGGTCTGCGTACCCAACGCCAGCGGGACCATGCCATCAGCTACCGCAGCGCCCGACCCGGACGAAGACCCGCCAGGCGTGCGCGACAAATCCCAGGGGTTGCAGGTCTGAGGAAATTGACCGCCGCAAGCAAACTCCAGCGTTTGTGTCTTTCCCAGCACCACAGTACCGAGCGCTCGCAGGACGGCCACACTGTGGGCATCCTCATTCGCCTGATGCCCTGCGTAGATCGGTGAATTGAAAGTGGTTGGCAAATCTTTGGTCCGGATCACATCCTTTAGACCAACAGGCAGGCCATGCAAGGGGCTGCGTCGAGGCTCCCGGTCGCGAGCACGAGCCTGCGCCAGCGCGCCTTCAGCGTCCAGATGAGCCCAGGCCTTCACCAGCGGCTCGCGGTCGACAATTCTGGCCAGACAGGCGCGGGTGTAGTCCTCGCTGCTCAGCGTACCGTCCGCCATCCGGGCGCCCGCTTCACTCGCCGTCAATTGCCACAAGTCCATTCATTTTCCAAAGGTTGCGCAGATCAGAATTGTATGCATAATACTTGCCAACAAACATAAATGATCCATAAAATCCTTCTTGATTGACTTTTCCCAAGATTTGGACGGCATAAATTGCATGCAATAACACCCCCTCTGACGCAAGCATATGCAGACTTCATTGCTGACTCGGCGGCCTGGACAATGCCACCCGAGATACAGGAGGTAGTGGTTCTGGGGTTTACCGACGCCATCGGCGTGATGCTGGCAGGGGCCCGCGAAAACGCAGTTTGCAGACTGACACAGTGGGCACTCATGCAAGGCGGCCAGCCCCATGCACGCGTGGTCTCTTGCGAGGGGGCGCTACCGGCCGCCCAGGCCGCACTGGTCAATGCAACAGCCGCGCACGCGCTGGACTATGACGATTTCGCTTTTTCCAACCATCCCAGTGCCGTCCTGGTCCCTACCATTCTGGCGGTGGCAGACGCTCATCCGGCATCTGGCGCCACGATGGCCAGAGCCTATGCTGTCGGCTACGAAGTCTGGGCCGACCTGTTTCTTCGGGAAAAAGATCTTTATTACGATAAGGGTTGGCATCCAACGGCCATCCTCGGCACCGTGGGTGCCGCGGCAGCCGCGGCCGTCGTCCAGGGACTGAGCGCGACGCAAACCCGGCACGCCCTGGCACTGGCAGCATCAAGTGCCGGGGGCATTTTTGAGAATTTTGGCACCATGGCCAAGCCCTACCATGGTGGCCGCGCCGCCAGCGCCGGCGTCACAGCAGCAGCGATGGCCGCCTGCGGCCTGGAAGCCAGCGGGACCGCTCTCGAAGGGCGGCACGGCCTATTGCGCGCATTCTCACCGCTTGGCAATGTAGACCTCCAGTCACCCATTCACCGTGATGACAATTGGCACATCAGCGCCCGCCGGCTGAACATAAAAAAATACCCGGTTGTTGGCGCTGCGCAACGCAGCATAGACGCCGTTTTGGGGCTCAACCAGCGTACGCGGATTGACCCGGCCCAAGTCAAAAAAATGGTCGCCCTCATCAGCGAGCGCCACGCAGCCGTGATGCCCTACCACCGCCCGCAAAATGCACTGGAGGCCAAGTTCAGCCTGGAGTTTGCCATTGCGAGCGCCCTGCGCCACAACGCAGTTGGTTTCAACGAATTGCAGGATGTTGTGGTCCTCGACCCGGCAATGCAAGCGCTGATGGGTTGCATCACGCTGGAGACCACCAGCGCTTTTGAACCAGACTGGCGAGATGCAGCGCCATTTGACCAGGTTACCGTGCATTTGCGGGATGGCACAACGGTGAGCACCAGCCAAGTACGACGTGCCACTGGGCATGCCGACACGCCCCTGTCCGCGACGGATGTGCATGCCAAATTCATGGGCTGCGTGCGCCATGCCAAAGTTGACACTGCGACCGGGGAACACCTGTACCAGAGCCTTCAAAAATTGGTCACGCTCGCCGGGGCTGCAGACATACTGCTACCGGTCCTCAACTGAGCATAATTCCTTACTGAAAACGATTGCCCTGGCATGAAATCCATTCGCGACTTTGTCCGTTATGCGCCGGTGAGCAGCCGGCCTCCCATCCAGTGGCCGGGAGGCAAACGCCTGGCCGTGTGGATTGTTCCCAATATTGAGTTTTACGAGTACACCCCGCCGCCCGCCGTCGGCCGCGAAACCTGGGACCGGGTGCCCTCTCACCCTGACGTGCGGGAATATGGTTTTCGGGATTACGGCAACCGCGTGGGCTTGTGGCGAATGGACGAGGTGCTGCAGGACTACCCAGTTCGCCCCACCGTATCCCTCAACCTCGCCCTTTTGGACCATTTCCCTGATATTGCGGCACTGATCCGTCAGCGCCAGTGGGGTGTCATGAGCCATGGCATCTACAACACGCGATTTTTGTATGGCATGGACGAAGTGCAGGAACGGGCTTTTTATCGGGACAATATTGATTCGCT
>CAMATS010000154.1 GCA_945861195.1 Rhodoferax sp. OV413 | reverse complement strand
CAGCGCTGGCCTTTGCCACCTCGCACCCGGCCTCGGTGCAGGCCCTGTTTGCCGCGGCGCAGCAGCGGGAAATGCGGCTGATCACCGGCCTGTGCCTGATGGACCGCCATGCGCCGGCGGCTTTGCTAAACCGGGCCGGGCCGGCTGGCGCCGACGCCACAGAGCAAAGCCTGATCGATTCTGAAGCCCTGCTGCAGCAGTGGCAGGGGGTGGGGCGGCTGGGTTATGCCATCACGCCGCGTTTTGCGCCCACCTGCAGCACCGCGCAGCTGCGCGGTGCCGGTGAACTCGCGGCCCGCTACCCGCAGGCCTGGATCCAGTCCCATGTGGCAGAAAACCATGACGAGATCGCCTGGGCCAGGTCGCTTTTTCCGCAGTCGCGCAGCTACCTTGCCACCTACGCCGACTTTGGCCTGATGCGCGAACGTGCCGTCTATGCCCATTGCATTCACTTTGATGCCGAGGACCGGGCGTTGATGCACGCTACTGGCGCCGCCGCCGCCCTGTGCCCCACCAGCAACTTGTTTTTGGGCAGTGGTTTTTTTGATTACGCCAGCGCAGAGCAGGCCGGTTTCCGCTACGGCTTGGCCAGCGATGTAGGCGGAGGAACCTCGCTGAGCCCGTTTCATACCATGCTCGGCGCCTATGTTGTAGGCCGCGATGGGCGGGGCAAGGCCGGGCGGTCGCTGACACCGCAGCACCTGTGGTGGCAACACACGGCCGGGGCTGCGCAGGCCCTTGGTTTAGACGGCCGCAGTGGGCGGCCAGCGGTGGGCAATTTGCTGCCCGGCAGCGAGGCCGACTTTGTCCTGCTCAATACCCAGGCCACACCGCTGCTGGCCCGGCGCACCGCCCGCGCTGCCAACCTGGACGAACTGCTGTTCGCCCTGATTGTTTTGGGCGATGACCGCGTGGTAGAGCGCACCGTGATTGCGCGCAGCGCAAGGGCCCGGCCGGTTGGCCCGCGCTGAATCTGGCAGCAGCTGCCGGGCTTGCAGGCTGGGCCTGCAGCAGCCTGGCAACTGGGCCTGCCGCCCTACAATTGTTTGACAGGAGCCTGATTGACATGAGCATTAAAAGCGACAAATGGATACGCCGCATGGCCGAGACCACCGGCATGATCGAGCCCTTTGAGCCTGGTCAGATTCGTGAGCGCGAGGGCAAAAAAATTATTTCTTACGGCACCAGCAGCTACGGCTATGACATCCGCTGCGCGCCCGAGTTCAAGGTGTTCACCAACATCCACAGCACCGTGGTCGATCCGAAGAATTTCGACGAAAAAAGCTTTGTTGATTTTCATGAGGATGTCTGCATCATTCCGCCCAACAGCTTTGCGCTGGCCCGCACGCTGGAATACTTTCGAATACCGCGCAATGTGCTGACCATCTGCCTGGGCAAAAGCACCTATGCCCGCTGCGGCATCATTGTCAACGTGACCCCCTTTGAGCCCGAGTGGGAGGGCTTTGTGACCCTCGAGTTCTCCAACACCACGCCACTGCCGGCCAAGATTTACGCCGGTGAGGGCTGCGCCCAGGTGCTGTTTTTTGAGAGCGACGAGGTGTGTGAAACCAGCTACAAGGACCGGGGTGGCAAATACCAGGGCCAGCGCGGCGTGACGCTGCCCAGGGCCTGAAGCCCCTTCCCACCCGCCCAGGCCTGGGCGGATGGCCGATAATCCCCGCTGCCCCGATTTCCCGGGCAACATCGGCTATCGGATCGATAGCACTTGACTGCGGCTTTGAAGAGCCGATTTTGATGACCGATTTGACCCCTGATTTGATCCTCGACCCGACGCCCGAGCTGGCGTCCGACACCCCGGTCATGGCCTTTGCCCAGTTACAGCTCGCGCCCCCCCTGGCCCGCGCCGTGGCAGAGTTGGGCTATACCGTCATGACCCCGATTCAGGCCCAGGCCATACCCGTGGTGCTACAAGGTCGTGATGTGATGGGTGCGGCGCAAACCGGCACCGGTAAAACAGCCGCCTTCGCCTTGCCCCTGCTGCAGCGCCTGCTCAAACACGAAAACGGCTCCACCTCGCCGGCCCGCCATCCGGTGCGCGCACTGGTGCTGCTGCCCACCCGGGAGCTCGCTGACCAGGTGGCCCAGGCCATCAAGGCCTACGCCCAGCACACTCAGTTGCGCAGCACGGTGGTGTTTGGCGGCATCGACATGAAGCCGCAAACCCTCGAGCTCAAAAGGGGCGTCGAAGTGCTGGTGGCCACCCCCGGGCGGCTGCTCGACCACATCGAGGCCAAGAATGCGGTGCTGGGGCAGGTCGAGTATGTTGTGCTAGACGAGGCCGACCGCATGCTCGACATCGGTTTTTTGCCCGACCTGCAGCGCATCCTGAGCTACCTGCCCAAACAACGCACCACACTGCTGTTCTCGGCCACCTTTTCGCCCGAGATCAAACGCCTGGCCAACAGCTACCTGCAAAGCCCCGTCACCATTGAGGTGGCGCGCTCGAATGCCACTGCCTCCACTGTGGAGCAACATTTTTACAGCCTGGGCGACGACGACAAGCGCCACGCGCTGCACCAAATCATCAAGAGCCGCGCACTCAAGCAGGCCTTTGTGTTTGTCAACAGCAAGCTTGGCTGCGCCCGCCTGGCCCGCTCGCTGGAGCGCGAGGGCCTCAACACCACCGCCCTGCATGGCGACAAAAGCCAGGACGAGCGCCTCAAGGCGCTTGATGCCTTCAAAAAAGGCGAGGTTGACCTGCTGGTGTGCACCGACGTGGCGGCCCGGGGCCTGGATATCAAGGATGTGCCGGCGGTATTCAACTTCGATATCCCGTTCAACGCCGAAGACTATGTGCACCGCATTGGGCGCACCGGGCGCGCCGGCGCCTCTGGTTTGGCGGTCAGCTTTGTCACCAAAAGTGATGCCCGGCTGGTGGCAGACATTGAGAAACTCATCAAAATCAAAATCGAGCTCGAGGCTCTGGAGTTCGATGAGGATCAGCCCGACATCCGCCGGCAGGGCCGCATCAATGACGGCCGGCGCATGTATGCCGCCGGGGGCGACGACCAAGCCCAGCGGGGCGGCGGGCAAGACAACCACCCCCGGCCGGCTGGCGCCGATGGCCAGCAGTTGCGCCCAGACCGGGCCGCTCGACCAGTGCACGCCCCGCGCGCCCCGCGGGACCCCTTCTTTGACAAACCCTACGAAGCCGCACCGGCGGAGCAGGCGGCGCCCTCCTGGGAGGCCAGTGCGCCGCGCCCGGGTGCCCGAGGTATATCAGCCAACATCAAGCCCAAGCGCCGCGTGGCGGCTCTTTTCAAGGGCGATTGAGCCCCGCGGCTGCCCGCTCAAGCCGGCCGCTGTGCCGCTTGACATGCCACCTGAATCAGGGCGCCGGCCAGAGGCTTGGGCGCTGCCAGCGCTGTACCGCGCACCGAAAAGCGCAGGGCGCTCAGGCAGCCGCCCCATACGCAGCCGGTGTCAAGCGCGAGCAGATTGGTGCGCTGCAGGGCGCCCAGCGCTGACCAATGGCCAAAGGCCACGGTCACCGTTTCGGTCTGTCTACCCGGTACATCAAACCAGGGCAGGTAGCCTTGGGGCGCGGCACCGGCGCTTTCTTTGGTGGCAAATTCCATGCGGTTCTGGGCATTGCAAAAACGCAGGCGGGTGAGGGCGTTGACGATCATGCGCCAGCGTGCCATGCCGCTCAGGGCCTCGCTCCAGGTGTCGGGCATGTCGCCGTAGAGCTGGTGCAAAAAGTCAGCCGCATCGGCTCCGCGCAACTGCGCTTCCACTTCGCCTGCCAGTGCCACCGCTTGCTGCGCGGTCCAGCCCGGCAGCACGCCAGCATGCACCATCAGCAGCGGCTGGCCATCGATCACTTCGAGCATGGCCAGGCGTTGCCGGCGCAGCCAATCCAGCAGCGCGTCCCGGTCGCTGGCTGCAAGCACATCGCTGATGGTGTCGCTGCGGTTTGGCCGGCGCACCCCCTGGGCCAAGGCCAGCAGGTGCAGGTCGTGGTTGCCCAGCAGGCATTCAGCGGCGCTGCCGTAGCCCATCAGGCGGCGCAGCACCCGGGCCGAATCTGGCCCCCGGTTCACCAGATCGCCCAGCATGAAAAGCGTGTCGCGACTGGGGGAAAAATCAATCTTGTCGAGCAAGCGCTGCAGGGCGGCGTCGCAACCCTGCACATCGCCAATCAAGTAAAGTGCCATGGTGTTCATTCTCGCCGCTGATCCATGGATGTCCTGCTGATTGTTTTTCTGACCCTGCTCAATGGCGTCTTTGCGATGTCGGAGCTCGCGCTGGCGGCCAGCCGCAAGGCGCGGCTCGGTGCCATGGCAGAGGCCGGTGACAAAGGGGCCCAGGCGGCACTCACCCTGCTAGGTAACCCAAACCAATTTTTGTCTACTGTACAGGTTGGCATCACCTCTATTGGCGTGCTCAATGGCATTGTGGGCGAGGCGGCTTTCAGCGAGGGCGTGGCGGTCTGGCTGCTGGGCTGGGGTGTCAGCCAGAAGGCGGCGGCCATATCGGCCACCGCCATGGTGGTTACCGTCATCACCTTCATCACCATTATTTTTGGGGAGCTGGTGCCCAAGCGCATCGGCCAGCTCTACCCCGAACCCGTGGCCCGCTGGGTGTCTCGGCCCATGCTGTGGCTTGCCACCGCTGCCAAGCCCTTTGTGCGCCTGCTTTCTGGCACCACGGCGGCCGTGCTCAAGCTGCTGCGCATTGACACCACGGCGGCCCGGGCGGTCACCGAAGAAGAAATTACCGCCAGTCTGGAGGAGGGCGTCAACGCCGGCTTGATCGAGCAGCATGAGCACCAGATGGTACAAAACGTGTTTCAGCTCGATGCCCGTCCGCTCACCTCGCTGATGGTGCCGCGGGCTGACATGGCTTGGCTGGATGCCTCGCACACGGTAGCCCAAAGCCTGCAACGCGCGGCCGCCGGCGCTGGGCAGGGCGCCCACTCCTGGTACCCTGTGTGCAGGGGCTCGCTCGAGCATGTGGTGGGCGTCATCAGCGTGGCGCGCCTGCTCGAACTCGGGCCCGCCACGCCCGGTCCGATCGAGCCACATGCCACCGCGGCCACCTTTGTGCCTGAGACCCTCAGCGCCATGGCCCTGCTCGAGCAGTTCCGCGCCCGTGCCGGGCGTTTTGTTTTTGTTGTCGACGAGTACGGCACGGTGCAGGGCCTGCTGACCCCGCTTGACCTGCTCGAGGCCATCACTGGCGAGCTGCAACCAGACGCCCAGACCGAGGCCTGGGCCACGCGACGCGAGGACGGCAGTTGGCTGATCGACGGCCTGATGCCAGTTGGCGAGCTCAAGGTGCGCCTCGGCCTGGACGATCTACCGGAAGAAGACCGTGGCCGCTACAACACCGTAGCCGGCCTGCTGATGTCGGTGTCTGGCGCAATGCCGCAAGCCGGCGAGCGTATTGAGTGCGTCGGCTGGCGCTTTGAGGTGGTGGCCCTGGAAGGCAAGCGCATAGACAAACTGCTCGCCACCCCCTTGCCCGTGCTACCCGCCCCGCCCTGAGTCTGCCAGTGCGGCGCACCAAGCGGTTTGGTGGCACCGGCTGCTGCGCTGTCAGGCGCGGCCGGTGAGTTGGTAAACCAGCGAGCCCAGGAGCTCGTGCAGCACCAGATGCCATTTGCGAGCTCCCTCGGCCAAAGAATATTGGGTCAGGGGCGTGGCCAGGCCACTGCGGTAGTCGACTGGGTAGGGTGTCACGTTCCAACCGGCTTTTTGGAAAGTTGCCATGGCGCGGGGCATGTGCGAGGCCGAGGTCAGCAGCAGCCAGCGTTGCTTGGTGTCGATGCCAGCCAGCCGGGCGCTGAACACCGCATTCTCAAAAGTATTGCGCGAGGCCGACTCCATCACCAGGCGTCCTCGCGGTACCCCCATGCTGGCAAAAAACAAGGCGGCGCGGTCGGCTTCGGTGAACCCGGTGGCGAGCAGTTCACCCTCTCCGCCGGTGAACAACAGCCGCAGGCCCGGCTGCTTTTGCAGCAGCGGCACTGCCGCG
>CAMATS010000153.1 GCA_945861195.1 Rhodoferax sp. OV413 | reverse complement strand
CGCCCTGCAGCATCACCGCGGTGCGGTGCGCAATGCGGTGCACCACATCAAGGTCATGGGTGATCAGCACATAGGACAGACCCAACTCGCTCTGCAAGCGACGCAGCAGTTTGAGGATTTCTTCAGCCACCAGCGGGTCGAGCGCTGAGGTGGGCTCATCGAGGATGATCAGATCGGGTTGAGCTGCCAGAGCCCGGGCAATGCAGACCCGCTGTTTTTGCCCGCCCGAGAGCTGCCCCGGCCGGCGCTGCAAGTAATCGAGCGGCAACTCCACCAGGGTCATGAGTTCTTCAACCCGCCGCAGGGCCTGGCTTCGAGTGGCGTCAAAATAAAACTGCACCGGCCGCCCAATGATCTCCAACAGGGTTTGCCGTGGGTTGATGGCCACGTCGGGAATCTGGTAGACCAGTTGCATCCGCCGCTTGAGCTCTTTGTCGCGCGCCTTCAGGGTTGCCGGCATGGCTTGGCCCCGGAACAGCAGTCGGCCACTTCTTGGCGGCAATAGCCCGGTGACTATGCGCGCCAGGGTTGATTTGCCCGAGCCTGATTCGCCCACCACTGCCACTGTCTCACCTTTTTTGACATCCAGCGTGACGCCCTTGATCACATGAAAATCACCATAGTAGGCATGGCAATCGACAACAGACAAAACGGTCTCTGGCTTGACGGTGTGCGCAGCCGCCCGCTCATTGGCCGCAGCCCCCCGCACAGCCACCAGCCGGGCGGTGTAGTCTTGCTGGGCGTTGTGCAGGATCTGGTCGGTCAGGCCTTCTTCCACCTCTTTTCCCTGGCGCAGCACCTTGATGCGGTCGGCCACCTGCGCCACCACGGCCAGGTCATGGGTGATGTAGAGCGCCGCTGTGCGGTACTCGCGAATCAGCGACTTGAGCAGGATCAGGACCTCGATTTGTGTGGTGACATCGAGTGCGGTGGTAGGCTCATCTAACACCAGCACATCTGGTCGGCAGGACATCGCCATGGCTGCCATGGCCCGCTGCAATTGGCCGCCCGACACTTGGTGCGGGTAGCGCGAACCAAAATTTTGCGGGTCAGGCAGGTCCAGCGAAGTAAACAGCTCGCGCGCCCAGGCTTCGGCCTGGGTGCGGCTCATGAGCCCATGGATGACAGGGGCCTCGCACACCTGGTCCATCAGGCTGTGGGCGGGGTTGAAGGCCGCCGCTGCCGACTGGGCGATGTAGGCGATGCGCTTGCCGCGCACATCGCGCCGGCCCTCGGCATCCAGCGCCCGGATGTTGATGCCATCCAGCATCACCTCGCCGTGCTCAATGTGCACGCCAGCTCGGGCATAACACATGCTAGCCAGACCGATGGTGGATTTGCCGGCGCCGCTTTCGCCAATCAGGCCGAGCACTTCGCCACGCTGCAGGTGCAGGTCAACCCGGTCAACAATCACATGGCCGGCCACGCTGACCAGGCGCAAGCCAGTGATGTTCAAAATGGTGCTGTCGTCCATGCCCGCCGATCTTTCTTAGAGTTCAGCCTGGGCGCCCGAGGGCCTGGCGTCGATGGACAGCATCCAGTCGACCACCAGATTGACTGACACGGTGAGCAAGGCAATGGCGGTGGCCGGGTAAATCGGCGCCATCATGCCAAAGTTGATGGCGGCGGCGTTCTCGCGCACCATGCCACCCAGATCAGCGTAGGGCGGCTGGATACCCAGACCAAGAAAAGACAGGCCGGCGATAAACAGAAAGTTAAAGCAAAAACGCAGGCCAAACTCAGACACCAGCGGCGCGCGGGCGTTAGGCAATATTTCTCGGGTGATCACCCACCACAGGCCTTCGCCGCGCAGGCGAGCGGCTTCGACATATTCCATCACCGTCAGGTTCATACCCAATGCGCGGGACAGCCGAAACACGCGGGTTGAGTCAAGCACCGCAATCGTCAAAATAAGCACCGGAATGCTGGAGCCAAACACGCCCAAAATAATGAGCGCAAAAATCAGGCTGGGGATGGACAGCATGACATCGACCAGGCGCGTGAAGAAAATATCCACCCAGCCGCCCACCACGGCGCTGACCAGGCCAGTGAGAATGCCGATCAAAAAAGACAGTGCCGTGATCGCCAAGGCTACGCCGATGGTCATGCGGCTGCCGTACATCATCCGGGTGAGCATGTCGCGGCCGATCTGGTCGGCGCCGAATATCATCTTGACCGAAGGCTCGTCCCAGGTGCCACCCACGCTGGCCGACTCAGCGTACGGCGCGAGCCAGGGCGTGAACAAAGAGATAGCCATAAACAGCGACACCACAACGGCGCCAAAGGCGGCTGAGGCGGTGAGCCGGTGACCAAAAAGTTTCATGGTATTTGCAGGGCTCGAAACATTTAGTCTTGCTGGCGCAGGCGAGGGTTGACCAGGATCACCAAAATGTCGGCCAGCGTGTTGAGCGCTACAAACACCGTGGCAAAAGTCAGGCCGCAGGCCTGGATGACAGGCACGTCACGCTTGGCGACCGCATCGACCATGTACTGACCCAGGCCCGGATAGACAAACACCGACTCAATCACCACAACACCGACCACCAGATAGGCCATGTTCAGCGCAACAACGGTGATGATGGGCGCAGCCGCATTGGGCAGCGCGTGCCGCACGATGACCCGCTTACGCCGGGCGCCTTTGAGGAAGGCCATCTCGATATAGGGTGTGGACATCACTGAGAGCACCGAGCTGCGGGTCATGCGCAGCATGTGGGCAGCCACCAGCAGCGTGAGCGTGATGGCCGGCAAGGTGGTCTGAAATATGCGTTCGCCAAAGGTCATGCCTTTGGAGACCATCGCCAGCGGCGGGAACCACTGGAAGTTGACCGCGAAAAAAATAATCAGCAAGTAGGCAACAAAAAATTCAGGCAAGGAAATGGCGATCAGGGTCAGCACATTGGACAGTCTGTCAGTCAGTTTGCCTTCGTTGATTGCGGCCAATACACCCAGACCAACTGACAGCGGAATCGCCACCAGTGCCGCATACCCGGCCAAAAACAGGGTGTTGCGCAACCTGGGCAGCAAATCATCCATGATGACGCGTTTGTTGGTGAGGGCCACACCCAAGTCGCCCTGCAAAGCGCCGCTCAGCCAGTTCCAGTAGCGTGTCTGTGGCGGCAAATCAAGCCCAAGTTCACGACGGAATATCACCAGAGCCTCAGGCGTTGCCCCCTGACCCAGCACCGCCGATGCAACATCCCCCGGAAGAATTTGTGTGCAGACAAAGATCAGCACAGACACGGCAAACAGGGTCAGTAGGCCCAGGAACAGCCGGTTCACTATTAACTTTGCCATGACTTGCTAGATCTGAGATGAGGGATGCGGCTTAGCGACCAGGCTTAGGCGAGCACAGGGCCTGGGCCGGCGGGCCGACATGCAAAAAGGGCCGGGCGCAAACCCAGCCCTTCGAGCGCCAAACCCAGCAATGCCGGCTGTTGCCAGGCCGGCATTGCCAATGCCTTAGGCGAACCAGCCTTTTTCGGCAATGCGGCCATCACCAAAGTCATAGCGCCCTGACGGTGTCAGGCCTTGCAACTTGGGTGTGTAGGCGTCCAGGTAGTCTTGCACGGCGTAATTGACCATGCCGGCGTTTTGCGACACCAGCTCTTGGCAACGCGAGTACTGATCCTGACGTTTTCTCTGGTCGATTTCGACCCGCGCGGCTTCCAGCGTCCGGGAAAACTCGGCATTTTCGAAATGGCTGTCGTTCCACGGATTGCCCTTTCCGCCGTAAAAAATCGACGTGAGCTGGTTGTCAATGGTTGGGCGGTTGCCCCAGTAGACAGCGCAAAAAGGTTGCTTGAGCCAGACGTTATCCCAATAACCGTCGCCCGAAACCCGCTTGAGGTCGAGGTTGATGCCTGCCTTGGACAGCGATTCTTGGAAAATCTGGCCGGCGTCAGTGGCGCCTGAAAACGCGCCCTCGGAGACCTGCAACTCAATGGCACCCGCGTGCTTGGACTTGGCGAAGTGGAACTTGGCCTTGTCCGGATCGTAGCGGTTCATCACCTGGTTGGGGTTATAAAACTTCATTTTTGGACCGACGCAGTTGTCGTTGCCAATAGAAGCAAAACCGCTGTAGACGTTGTCTACGATTTTTTGACGGTCGATGCCGAACTTCAAGGCCATCATGAGGTCAGGGTTGCTAAAGGGGGACTTGTCGGTGTGAGCCACAAAGCAGAAGCGGTTGCCCATGCCCGGGGTGCGCCCAATCTTGAAGCGCGGGTCTCTGGCCAGCAGGCCAGCGGTTTTAGGATTAACTCGGTTGATCAGGTCTACCGTGCCGGTCTGCAAGGCCGTGGTGCGCTGGGATGCGTCGCCAATGTAGATCAGTTCAACCCGGTCAAAGTTACCGCGGTTGGGCTTCCAGTAGTTGCCGGCCTTGCGCTTGAAGGTGGCACGCACGCCAGGCTGGAACTCATCCAAGGTATAGGCACCCGTGCCGTCGGGCTTGCTGTAGTCCTTGAAGCCGTTGGGAACCACAATAATGTGGTAGTCGCTGAGGTTGAAAGGCAGGTCGACATTGCCTTTGCTCATGACGATCTGCACCTGAGTGGCGGAGAGCTTTTTGATTTCCTTGATGTCGGCCAGCAGCGCCTTGGCGGGAGATTTGGTCTCGCCCCGATGCATGTTGAGCGAGTAAATGACATCGTCTGCATCCAGGGTTTTGCCCGAGGTGAAGCTGATGCCCTTGCGCACATTGAAAATCCAGTCGGCAGCACCAGGCTTGACTTCCCAGCTCTCGAACAACTCACCGGTCGCGTCGCCGTTGTCAGCGACTTCGACCAAGTTGTTCCAGAGCATCAGGCTCATGTTGATGGGAATGGAGTCTGCATAGGTCAGTGGGTCCAGGCTGTCAGACGGTGAGCCGCCCTCCATGCCCATGCGCAGGGTGCCACCCTTTTTTGGTGCGCCTTGGGCCATGGCTGGCGAAGCGCCCAAGATCGCCGACAAACCGAGTGCCGACGCACCGGCGATGAGTTGACGCCGACCCAGGATGAGTCCTGATGCGGTTTGAATTTCAGAATTGTCCATTGTCAAAAACTCCTTAAATGTCAATACAAACCAGCTAGATGCAAGCCGCGATGTCTTTCATGAACAAGAGCACCACCGGACGGCCAGGGGCAACGAATTTTGCTCGCCGAAGGCATCGTAACGGATTTTCAGGCTGTTTCGGTATCCAGACTTTCCCCTAGATAAGGCATGTTTTGGCGTTTTGAATGCCCATGTTTCTCAAAGCAATAGCCGGCGCTGGGGCGGCCCGGCGCCTGCGATGTTCGTCTCCCCAGAGTCGGCTCATAGGCTGCGGCAACCCAGGGCGTAGGCATCGTCGCGCATGGCCATGTGCTTGTTGTAGGCCGCGTATTCCAGCGGCTCAAATCCGATCAGCAGCAGGTCGGCACAAGTCGATGCGTTGGCCGGATCGGCAATCGTCGCGGCCAGCGCGCGGCGCAGCAGCGCCAAGGTGGCGTCGTCAGTTTGCAGCGAGGTGACCAGGGGCAGGCCGGCGAAGTCATCGGTTTCGCAAAGCACCCGCAGGCCAAGCACCGAGTCAGGCAGGTTGCGGCGAAAACCCGCCAGGCTGATGCAATCGATGGAGGCGATATCGGCGCGGCCGTCACGCACCGCCTCGACCGAGCTGCGGTGACGCCCGGTTTCTATGCTGCGACCAAAGAAGCGGCCGTCGCCCGCCAGCGGTGCCACCAGCGAGCGCAGGGCGTTATAGCCGGACTGCGAGTCGCTGCTGTTGTAGGCCACAGTGCGCCCGCGCAACTGTTCGATCGATGTGGCAGGGTCGTCGCTTCGCACCACCAACTGGCTGCGGTTGCGCACCCCCTCGCAGCCGGGCGCGTCATACAGCAAACTGCCGACCACACGCACCTGGCCTGCGAGTTCGGTCACCAGCGGATAGCCGCAGGTCTGACCCAGCAGAAGTGCCGGATCGCGCCAGTGGGCAAGCAGCTCGGTGGGCCAGGACAGCCGCTCAGGCAGATCTTGCAGGCCCGCTCTGGCGAGCCGTGGGCGCAGCGCACGCCAAAAAGC
>CAMATS010000152.1 GCA_945861195.1 Rhodoferax sp. OV413 | reverse complement strand
GGCACGTGGGTGCGCATCCATTCAGCCGTCTTAGCGCTACGCAGCGGGCCAACGCCGACCAGGATGAACACCTGCTCCAGCAAGCCGAGGTCTTCCACCTCTTGCATGAAACTTTTCAGCCGGGGCAGGTCGTAGCAGTACTGGGTTTGAATAAACTGAGCGCCAGCGGCGACTTTTTTGGCCAGGCGCTGAGCCCGCCAATGCACGGGAAGGCCAAAAGGGTTGGCGGCAGCACCAAAGAACACCCGCGGCGAAAAAGTGAGCTTTCGCCCACTTTGAAACCTATGCTCGTCCCGCATAGTGCGGCCAATTTCCAGCAAAGACATGCAATCCAGGTCAAACACCGGCTTGGCCTGCGGATGGTCGCCCGCCTGAACGCCATCACCGGTCAGGCAGAGCATATTGGCCACGCCCATGGCAGCACCACCCAAAATATCACCCTGTACAGCGATTCGATTTTTGTCTCGGCAGGAAATCTGCATCACCGGTGCATAGCCAACCCGGGTGAGCAGGGCACACACCGCCAAACTTGACATGTGGCAGTTCGCCCCGCTGCCATCGGTGGCGTTGATGGCATCAACATAAGCATCAAACACCCGCGCCCGGCGGTACACGTCCTGCGGGTCGGCCGAGTCAGGCGGGTCGAGCTCAGAGGTGACTGCGAATGCGCCGCTGCGCAGCACCCGCTCGAGCCGCCCCGGCGAGGTGTGCCCGGGCAAAATGGGCAAGGGATAGCCGGGTACCGGTTCGTCTTCAAACCTCATCGCGGCTCGCCTGCAAGTTCGGCCTTGTCGCGGGCGACTTTAAGCCAGCTTGAGCGGCCCTGCAGCCTGCGGTCCAGCGGGAGTTGCACCATAAGAATAGTCTGGCGGCCTTCGCGCATTCGCTGGCTGCCCTCGAAGGCCTCGACCCAAACACAGGGCATCTCGGGTTTGACCTCGCAAGTCCCGTTTGACCGCACCCCGCCGCAGGGCCCGTTACGCAAATTCTTGGGGCAATTCATGGAGCAGGACATGCCGGTGGAGCTCAACGCACATTGCCCGCACATTTGGCAGTCAAACAAAAAGCCCTTCACCACTTTCTCAAGCGCTGCCACTGGTTTTTCCAGGCGCTCGTAGCCAATCCTGCGCCAAAGGGGATGGAGTGCCACCAGCGTGCGCTCAAACACTTGGTAGAAGCGCTCCAGTGCGCCGGCGTGGCGCACCGACCAATGCCGCACCGAAACCATCACGCGCCTCCCGGCTCCAGCCCGGGCGGGGCTGGTTCAACAGCGGCTGCAGGCTCCAGACCGTGGGCCCGGATCAAGCGCAGCAAATCAGCATCGGAATAACGCGCTTCGATCCGGTCAGCCTCGGCCTGCGCCTGCACCACAATATCATCGCCACAACGCCTGGGCTCGCTGCGCTTCCAGTCAGCCAAGTAGTCAGAAGAACTGGCTTTGCCAGCACGCATGGCGGCGCGGTCTACCGCTTCTTGAAACCGGTGCGACAACTGCACCTTGGCGGTTTCTCGACCGAGTTTCACCAGCACCTGGGCTGGCACATCACGCCAGGAAATCACAATCAATTTTGCCAAAACACCACTCCTTGATTGGCGCGCTTGAGGCTGTGCTCAAGACCGCCATAACCCGTCACCTGGTAATCAAACTCCAGGCCCAGCCGCTCTGCGGCACAGCGGGCCTGCTCAACTTTGCCGGCCCTGGGCACCTGAACGAGGTAAACCAGCTTGCGGTAGTTGGCAAAAATCGTTTCACGCAAAGCCGGGTGCCGATCAATCCCCAAGCCGCGTATCACCAGCCGATCAAAGTGCTCGAGCAAGAAATCGGTTAAATAAAACGTACCCAGCTCACGCTCAGTGAGCGCCTCAAAGGCCGAACTGCCGGCGAAGAACTCGTAACAATGAGCGCCAGGGATTCTTTGCACACCATCTTGGAGCAGCATTGCATCGAGCAGGCCACCGGTGCCGCAGTCTGCGTAGGCGACAAAAATACTGGTATAGGCAGACCGGTTCAGCGTAATTTTTTCTTTTACCGCAGCAGTGATTTTTTCGGGGCGGTTATGCAATTCGGCTGGCAGACACTGGACGTCCATGTGCGGCCAATCATTGAGCCGTCGCAAAGCGACGATCTCCCTGGCCAGTGCACCGCAAGCAATGATCAGCGTGCGTGACACAGGCTCGCCTCAAGCCCGAGCAGCGGCGCGGCGGGCGGCGATCAGAGTTTTTGCGGTCTCAACCGCAACACCGGCGTCGCGGCAATAGGCATCGGCGCCAACCGCCCGGCCAAACTCCTCGTTCAGGGGCGCACCACCCACCAGCACGATGAAATCATCCCGCAGGCCTTTTTCTTTCAGGGTGTCGATCACCACTTTCATGTAAGGCATGGTGGTGGTCAGCAGAGCTGAGAGGCCCAAAATATCGGGCTTGTGTTCCTCCAGGGCGAGCAGGTATTTTTCCACCGGGTTGTTGATGCCGAGATCAATCACCTCAAAACCGGCGCCCTCCATCATCATGCCCACCAGATTCTTGCCAATATCATGGATGTCGCCCTTGACCGTGCCTATAACCATTTTCCCAATCGGCTCTACCCCGGTTTCTGCCAGCAAAGGCCGCAGAATTTCCATGCCGCCCTTCATGGCATTGGCAGCCAGCAGGACCTCTGGAACAAACAAAATTCCGTCACGAAAATCAACCCCAACAATGCGCATGCCCTCGACCAAAGCGTCATTCAGCACCCGGTCTGCCGACCAGCCGCGACCAAGAAAAATATGGGTGGCCTCAATCACCTCGTCGCGCAGGCCGTTGTAGAGATCATCATGAACCTGCTCGGTCAACTCTTCGTCGTTGAGCGTGCTGAGGTCTAGATCATCGTCAAATTCTTCAGCCATGGTCAGGACCTTTTGTAGGATAAGTGGGTGCTCAGGCAGCAGCCCGAGGCAGTCGTCAAAATGGTACGAGCCAGCCTACTGCGCTGCTGATAGATTAGCGACGGTCGGTTGTCGTAAGACGACATGAGCCTGACTCATTCGAGGCATGACTCGCAAGCGATATCGCCCGCCGCACAAGCGAGTGACTCAGCCGCCCACTGCCCCTGGGTCAAGCGGGGTGTTGCGACGACTCAACTGTCGCTCAGCACTGGGGGTATGGCCAAACAACTGACGGTAGCACTTAGAAAAGTGTGGCGGCGACTGGAAACCGCAAGCCACTGCAATATCCATCACAGACATGGCCGTCTGCAACAACAGGGTTCTGGCCCGCCGCAGCCGCATGTCCAGGTAATACTTGGTCGGCACCTCGCCGACATAACGCTTGAACAGCCGCTCGATCTGCCGCCTTGATACCCCAACCAAAGCGGCGATATCGTCTAGCGACAGAGGCTCCTCGATATTGGCCTCCATCAGGGCTGCTGCCTCGATCAGATTTTCATGAAACAGGCCGACTCTGGCCTGCAAGGGAACATGTTGACGATCCTGGTCATTGCGAATCCGGTCAAGAATGAACTGCTCTGAGATCATGGAGGCAATGCTCTGGCCGAGCTGGTCCTTGATGATGTTGAGCATCAAGTCCAGCGGCGCAATGCCGCCCGAGCAGGTGTAGCGATCCCGGTCAATCGCAAACAGTTGCTCAGAGAAGACCACTCGCGGGAATTGTTCACGCAGGGCCGACATGTTTTCCCAGTGGATCACCGCCTTGTACTTGTCCAACAATCCAGCTTTGGCAAGCGCATAGCCTCCGGTGCACAAAGAGCCCAGGGCAATGCCACGTTGCGCGAGTTGGCGCAGCGTCACAGACAACTCGGTTGTGACGGCCCGCTCAACATCCACCCCGCCGCAGACAAACACGATATCAGCCGTAGCCCTGCCGTCTATAGCCTCGCTAGGCGACATGGCAAGGCCATTGCTCGCGGTCTGCGCACTGCCGTCGAGGCTAGCAATCGTCCACGCGTAGACATTCTGCTTGGTCACCCGATTGGCCATACGCAAAGCCTCCACCGCACTCGAAACAGCGATGAGCGAGTAATTGGGCAGGGTCAGAAAAATAAAACGCCAAGGCGGCTCCGGATTCATGGAAGCTCTCGAGCGGGTTTTCATGGCGGCTGCTTGACGCTGCTGTGATGTGTCTAACCCCAGCAGGTCAGCGCCGTACGTCGGTCAGGGCCTGCAGGCAAGGGCATCAGACACTGCGCGGCAGAGATTTTTTCGTGGCGCGCGGGACGAACACCTTGCCGCCGTTTCCGGGCCTGGCTGCAGCCGGCTTGCTCAAGACAGGTTTGCGCCCGTCACGCGCCGGCGCACTCGGAGCAGGCGCGCGAGGGGCCGCAAAGCGGTCATTGAAACCGCCTTTGCGCTCGTAGCTGAAGCCTTCGCGGCCATCTGCGCCGACCCGCTCACTGCCCGGCTGCCGACCAGCCCCGAAACCGCCTGCTCGGGCCGGGCCAAATTTGCGGTCCCGTGAGTGATGTTCGTGACTGTCACGCATGTCCCGTCCGCCAAAATTGGAGTTGGGCCGGGAGTCGGGATAGCGCTGTTTGGGCTCAAGACCAGGTATGGTTTGAGCTTTGAAGGGTTGACGGCTGTAGGCCTCTATGTCGAATATTTTCCGCCGGTCTCGGAACTCGGCCAGAGTAACCGCCAAGCCATCGCGCCCAGCACGCCCGGTGCGCCCGATGCGGTGTGTGTAGTCCTCGGCCTTCATGGGCAGACCGAAATTAAACACATGGCTGACGGTTGGCACATCAAGGCCACGCGCCGCGACATCAGTGGCGACCAGTATTTGCACTTGGCCCTGGCGCAAAGCCATCAGGCGACGGTTGCGCAAACCTTGGCTCAAAGCACCATGCAGGGCTACAGCCGAGAATCCTTCTTGTTGCAAGTCGTTGGCCAAACCATCACATTCGATTTGCGTGCTGGCAAACACAATCGCCTGGTTGATGCTGGTGTCACGCAGCCAGTGGTCGAGCAGCTTGCGCTTGTGCTGCGCATTGTCGGCCCAGAACAAGACCTGTTTGATGTTCACATGCTTGTCCTGTGGCGAGTCGATCGTGATGCGCTGCGGCTGCCGCATGACCCGTGCAGCAAGTTGTTGGATGCGCGGTGCAAAAGTGGCACTGAACATCATGGTTTGTTTGCGTTGCAGGGTGAGTTGATTGATTTCAGCCAGATCGTCAGAAAAGCCCAGATCCAACATGCGATCGGCCTCGTCCACCACCAAAAATTGCACCCGATCGAGCTTGATTTGCATCGACCGTTGCAGATCCAGCAAACGACCGGGCGTTGCCACCACCAGATTGGCGTTTTGCAGCTTGGCGATTTGCAACTGATAAGGCATGCCGCCGACAATGTTCGCAATACGCAAGCCGCGGCAATGCTTGACCAGTTCGATGGCATCATGGGCCACTTGCTGCGCGAGCTCCCGGGTCGGGCAGACGATCAGGGCCCCCGGGGCGACCACAGAAAAATTACGCGGGTTGGTGGGGTCTTTGCGCTTGCTGCGTTTAGGAGGAGCTTCGCCTTTCGCGGCAGCCTCTGCCAGGGCTCGCTCAAAATCAGAGCGCTCTTTGTCCTCGGACTGGCGCTGCTGGTTCAGCAATGTATGCAAAACTGGCAACAAAAACGCTGCCGTTTTGCCGCTGCCGGTTTGGCTCGATACCATCAGGTCAACAAAACGGGACCCCGTATCACCCGAGTCCAGGCCCTCCATGGCCAGGGGTATGGTTGTTTGTTGCACTGGGGTTGGCTGGGTGTAGCCTAAGTCTTGCACCGCTCTGAGCAGTTCCTCAGCCAGGCCGAATGCCAAAAAGCCATTGGGTGCAAGCGCCAGGGCTTCTTCAACTTGCCCCGGTTCTGCAGGCTTGTCGTCTTGAATAATTAAAAATTCTTGGGCCGACGAAATATCGTCAGCCGCCATCAAAGCGTCAGTCATTTATGTCTCACACGCGAGCCCTGCCAAGGAAGCAGATACTCCGTCAATGGTTAGAAAACATCAACCATCAAACGGAACCTGTTGGGGTCCAAGAAAGCCGGACCGCAGCGGGGGCCTGTTTTGG
>CAMATS010000151.1 GCA_945861195.1 Rhodoferax sp. OV413 | reverse complement strand
AGTCAAATTGTGTCTCGCTTACTTTCTTAACTAGACTAATGTTATCAAGAGACTCGGGCTTTGGCAAGGCGACCCAGTCAGGCGATCCAGTCTGGTGTCAACCCAGCCACGCTGACCCAGCCACGCCAGCGGATCGGCAGCGGAGGTGTTCGATGTCGGTTTACCCTCCCCTGGTCGCGCCAAGCCACCACGGCATCCAAGCTCCGAGTAGTGCGCGAATAGCGCAAACCCAAACCCAGGCTGGCGAGCTTTCGATCATTCACACCCGAAGTCCAGGGTTTTGCTTTGGTGGTGGCGCTGCCCGCGTCATACAACACACAGAACACATAGGACGCGGAGGCCCCGTCGGGGTAGCGACTCAGCTTTGCAGCCACAAATCCAGCGGCATGCCCCCGGTGCCGATGACCAGCGGCTGCGCATGCGCAAACTGCTGCAAAAACGCGCTCAGGCCCGACACGTTGCCCAGGTTGTGCCCGCTTTTGACTTCCAGCGCCTGCAGCGTTGGGCCATCTCGCAGCACATAGTCCACTTCCTTTTGGCCGTTGTTCCAGTAATAGATGATGGGGTGGCGGCTGCTGTGCGTCAGGTGCCGGGCCAGCAGTTCGGTGCCTACGGCGCTTTCTGCCAGTCGGCCCCACACATCGGGGCGTAATTGCGCGGCTTTCAGGCCCAAGCCTTGCGCGACCCAGTGGCAGCCGATCAGGGCATTGTTGAACACTTGCAGCTTGGGGCTGGATGCCCGCTGGCGCACCACTTGGCCCATGTATTTGGGCAGGCCGCAGGCCATGCCCGCGCCTTCAAGCAGGTCCAGGTAGTGGGCGAGGGTGGTGGTGTTGCCCGCATCGTCGAGCTGGCCCAGCATTTTTTGGTAGCTCAGTATTTGGCCGCTGTACACGCAGGCCAAGTCAAACACGCGGCGCAGCAGCGCGGGTTTTTGTACGGGCGCCATTAACAGCACGTCTTTGCTGATGGTGGTTTCGATCAGGGCGTCGCTCACATAGGCGGCCCAGCGGGTTTCGTCATGCACCAGTGGGGCGGCGCCGGGGTAGCCGCCAAAAAAGATGAACTGCTCCAGGCTGAAGCCAAAGGCGTCGCGCATTTCGGCGTAACGCCAATGGCCCAGGCGAGTTATCTCAAAGCGCCCGGCCATGCTTTCGCTCAAGCCCCGGGCGATCAGCAGCGGAGCCGAGCCAAGGATGACCACGCGCACATCACGCCCAGCGGCGGTGTCTTCGTCCCACAGGCGTTTGACCTCTTCGGTCCAGTTGGACACCTTCTGGATTTCGTCGAGCACCAACACGCAGCTGCCAGCTTGGGCGGCTAGCGCACGGGCTACCTGCCATTGGGTGCCCAGCCAGACTCGGCCTTGCAGGCCGGGGCCGTCAGCGCTGGCGCTGTGCTGCGTTTGTGGGGCGGTGGCCGGGCTGGCTTGTGTATCGCGCTGCAAGCGTTCCAGTGCCTGCCGCACCAGCGTAGTTTTGCCCACTTGGCGCGGGCCAGCCACTATTTGCAAAAACCGCCGGGGCTCTTGTAGCCGGGCAACCAGAGGGATAAGTTCCTTGCGTTCGATGGTCATTTTTATTTGCTCGTCTAATTGAGTAATTTTACTTAATGTACTGAGTAAAATATTTTTTGACAAGAAACTCGGTAGATTTTGGGACGATCAAAGTGGCTGTTGGCGCCGCTGTTGCCGTTGCGGACGCTGGAGTGAGACCCACCACCCATTAGCGCTGCACGCGGGCCGCCTTTGTGGGATGACTTGCGCGTTGAAATCTCCCATGTGTCGAGAGAGCCTGTCCGAGCGATGCACCACCACAGTGTCCACCAACCCGTCGACAGTATCCGATAACAACCCATGCGAACAGGCCTGCGGATATGGCTGCCCGAATAACCCCGGTCTTCGCAAATTCGGTCCGTGGAGACCCAGTGCTTGCCGAACTGGCTTGCAATGAGTTCATGGCAGGCTATGAACTGCGCCTGAACCGAGCTCGGCTTGTCGTCCTGCGCTTTATTCATCGACTCACGGGTGTAGGCCGGGCAGCGCTGTGTTCGCGGTGTTGGTTCCGGTAAAGCGGTTGGGATGTCGCTTATATCCCGCAGCATCTCGGGAATGCAAGGCAGCAGAGCAAGGCCGTCTCCCATCTGCAGTGACCTGCTCGGGGTTGCATCTTGATGGATTTATTTATGGACTTGACACCATATGTGCTTAAAGCCATAATTTGCCTCAATGCCTTGGACCGTACTGCTTCACGATGACTTTGCTGATGAGCTGGCGGTGCTCGATGAAAAACTGCAAGACGAATTGTTCGCGCATGCCAAGTTGCTGGCGGAGTTTGGTCCCAATCTGGGACGTCCAACAGTAGATACGCTCAAAGGTACTTCGCACGCCAACATGAAAGAGATGCGATTTAACTGGGTGGGCGAGGTCTGGCGCGTAGCTTTTGCATTTGACCCACAGCGTCAGGCTGTTTTGCTTGTGGGCGGGGACAAGGGCGGCGCAGATCAGAAACGTTTTTACAAGCGATTGATTGCTGTGGCGGATAACCGGTACAGCGAGCATCTGGCAACGTTCGATGACGCAACAGTAAAGGAGCCTAAAAATGGCAAGAAAACTCGATGACATCATGGCGGCGTTGCCCGCACAGCGCCGCGCTCGGATTGAGGGCCGTGCCATGGAATTGGCCACCCTCAAAGACCTCCGCAAGGCTGCAGAGCAAACCCAAGAAAATTTAGCCGCAGCACTTGGGGTGGGGCAAGACACGATTTCGCGCTTGGAAAAGCGCAGCGACATGCTGCTCTCCACGCTGCGTCACTATGTGGAAAGCATGGGCGGCAGGCTAGAGTTGGTCGCTCAATTTCCCAATCGCCCGCCTGTGGTCATAGATCATCTTGGCATTGAAAAATCCTCAAGCCAAATTGGTTCGAGTCGAACGAGTCGTGCCCGTTCCGCTCGGGTTGCTGCCTGATTTTTTGGCGAACGTTTGATCAAATTCGCGGTCTTTCGCTGGGCTTTGCGGTGACACGCTTGATCTCACTCAGTCTGTATGACGGTTGAGGCCAAACTGGTTTCTCTTCAGCCTCATACCTGAATAGGAAAATACTGCCAGCTGCTCGCAGGCTTGGTTCAATCAGCTGGTTTAGTAAGCCGCCAGCCGGCCAAGCTGGTGCCGTTTGTCAATGCAGCACAGGCACGACAATGCCTTCATGTCTGCCAAATCGCCTCCCGTCGCACTACATGCCTTCGAGACCCTGACACCAGACCTGGTGATGGATGCGCTGGCCAGTGTGGGTCTGTATGGCGACGGACGGCTGTTGGCGCTGAGTTCCTACGAGAACCGGGTTTACCAGGTGCATCTGGAGGACGCCCAGGCGGTGGTGGCCAAGTTTTACCGCCCGCAGCGCTGGAGCGAGGCGCAAATACTCGAAGAGCATGCCCTGGCCGCCGAACTGATGGCCGCCGAAATCCCGGCGGTTGGCCCCCTGCTGCTGCAGGGGCGAACCCTGCACCAATTTGGCGACTTTGCTTTCAGCGTCAGCCCGCGCCGTGGTGGCCGGGCGCCGGAGCTCGATGATGCCGATGTGCTGGAATGGATAGGCCGATTTTTAGCTCGGATTCACAGCGTGGGCGCAGCGCGGCCTTTTGCTTGCCGGCCGGCCCTGGATTTGCACAGTTTTGGCACCGAGTCGCGCGACTGGCTGTTGGCCAACGACCGGTTGCCGCTGGACGTGCAGTCTGCCTGGGCGCGTACCGTGCAACAGGCGCTCGAGGTGATAGCGGCCTACCCGGTCCTGCAAGGGGAGATGTCTGGAGCCCCCAAAGACGCTGGCGGGGCTGCCATTCAGTGCCTGCGCCTGCATGGTGACTGCCACCCCGGCAATATTTTGTGGACGCCGCTCGATGTGCCTGCCACCGCCGGGCCTGGCCCGCACTTTGTTGACCTCGACGACGCCCGCACCGGCCCGGCCGTGCAAGACCTGTGGATGCTGCTCAGCGGTGATCGGCAACAACGCAGTCGCCAACTCGGCGCGCTGCTGGACGGCTACGAACAGTTTCGGGAATTTGACCGACGCGAACTCGCCCTGATAGAGCCGCTGCGCACTCTGCGCTTGATTCATTACAGCGCCTGGTTGGCGCGCCGCTGGCAAGACCCGGCCTTCCCCATCAACTTTCCCTGGTTTGGGTCTAGCGACTATTGGCAGGGCCAGGTGCAAATGCTCGAAGAGCAGTTGGAAGCCATGCAAGAAGACCCGCTGGCGGCCTGAGCGGGCACCCGTCCGCAGCAGTGCTCAGGAGGCCACCGTTTGCACGGCGGACCCGAGCATGCTCAGGCCTGCGACCAACAGCAGGGCGTCCATCAGCAGCTCAAAGCGGGTCGCATCGATGCGCAGCACCAGTCGTTTGGCGATGAATGCGCCGGCCATCAAGGAGGCGCCAATCACCAGCCCCCGTGTCAGCGTGGCAAGCGGCAGCGCATCAAACGCCCGAAAGGTGAGGGCTTTGGCCCCGTAAACCGCCAGCGAGCCCATGGCCTCGGTGCCCAGGTAGGCGCCCTTGACCAGCCCGTAGGCCAAAAAAAAGGGCGCATTGATAGGCCCGGTACTCACCACCACGCCGGTCACATAGCCGATGACCGCGCCCACGGCGGCCATGTGCCACAGGGGCATCACCCATTGCTGGCGCGCGATCCAGCGGCGCAGCCCAATCATGCCGATGAAAAAAAGCCCGATTAGCAGCTCGACCAGGCCCGGCTCCAGGCTCAGCAAGGTGCGTGCGCCCAGAATCGCAGCCGGTATGGCGGTGACGCTGTAGGCGGCCGTGACGCGCCAGTCGACGTCGCGCCACCAGGCCAGCACCCGCGCGGCGTTTGCAAGAATTGCCGCAATCGCCATGATGGGCACCGCCTCACGCGGGCCGAAAACCAGCACCAACGCCGGCATCAGCATGATTGAGGTGCCAAACCCGACCACGCCGCCCACGGTGCCTGCCAACAGGCCCAGCATCAGCACCAAGGCCAGGCTCATGGCTCAGCCCATGCTACTTGCCGTTGATGGCCAATAGTTCTACCTCAAACAGCAGCGTTGCCTTAGGGGGTATCACGCCGCCGGCGCCGCGCTCGCCGTAGGCAATTTCTGGTGGGCAGGTCAGCTTAGCTTTGCCGCCCACTTTCATGCGCTGCACGCCCTCGGTCCAGCATTTGATGACCCCGCTCAGGGGAAATTCAATGGCCTCGTTGCGCTTGTAAGAACTGTCAAACTCGCGGCCATCAGGAAAAGTGCCGCGGTAGTGAACCTTCACCTTGTCCGCGGCGCTGGGGCTGGCGCCCGTGCCGTCTTTGAGCGAACGGTAGACCAGGCCTGAGGGCGTCACCACCGCCCCCGCTTCTTTGGCCGCCGCTGCGGTGACGGTGTTGTCGGCCCAGGCGAAGTTTTGTGTGTACAGCAGGCCGGAGGCGAGCGCGAGGGTGGCTAGGCGGGGGATGCTTGTCATATTGGGGGGCGTGTCCGGGTTTTGGTGTTTGAGGCGAGTGGAAAAAGACCAACTGCATTTTACGATCTAGCTTGTTTGGAGGTGGCGCTGGGCGTTGGCAAACTGCCTCGCGCCACTTGGCTTGCGGCAAATGCCCGCCGGGCCGCAGGCCCCTGTCTGTGCTAGCCTTTGGGTTTCACCCACCAACAACTCAGGAGAACACCTATGTCAACCCGGCGCTTTAGTTTGCTGCAATCCGCGTTTCTTGCGGTTTTTTTAATGCTGGGCAGTTGTCCGGTCTGGGCGCAGGCGGACTACCCAAGCAAGCCAGTCAAGGTGATCGTCGCCTTTCCCCCCGGCGGCACCAGCGACGTGATGGCCAGGATGCTGGCCGACGAACTCAGCAAGAGCCTGAAGCAGCCCTTTGTGGTTGAGAACATTGGTGGCGCTGGTGGCACCATTGGCGTTGAGCGGGCCCTGAAATTGCCGGCCGACGGCTACACCCTGATCCAGACTGGCGTCGGCCAAAGTGCCGTGGCCCACGGGCTCGACCCTAATTTGCGCTACAACTCGATGAGCGA
>CAMATS010000150.1 GCA_945861195.1 Rhodoferax sp. OV413 | reverse complement strand
TGCTGCGCGCTGATGCCCAGTGCCGCGCAGGTTTGCAACAACATACGGCTTTTCTCAGCGCCATCGCAAATATCGCCCCAGGGCTGGGCCAGCAGCCGGCCGGTCAGCCGACCGTTGGCCAGCTCCAGCACATTCGAGCGGCTGTAGTCAATACCAAGCATTTGGCACACCTGGTCTGTGAAAAAAGTAAAGCCGCCAGACACCAGCAGTACCTTCATGCCGGCTTTTTTGCAGGCTGCCACCAACTCGGTCGCACCCGGGTTGAGCCGCAGGCGCTCACGGTAGACCTGCGCCATGCTCTCTATGCTGACCCCTGCCAGCAGCGCTACCCGCTGGCGCAGGCTGTCTTTGTAATCGGCAATCTCGCCGCGCATGGCGGCCTCGGTCAGGGCGGCCACTTCGGCCTTGCGGCCCACTGCATCGGCGATTTCGTCAATGCACTCGATGTTGATCAGCGTGGAATCCATGTCAAAGGCAATCAGCCGGTAGTCTTGCAGGGCCAGCGGCGGGCGCAAACCCTGCAGCACCAAGCCCGACCTGCCGTGGCCTGCAGAGGCCTGGGTGCTGGCGTCGGCCGGCGACATGGTTCAGGCCCTCAGCGGGCTTGCCACGGTGGGCTGACCCAAGCCGCGCAAGACTTCGCGCACCACTTGTGTGCGGTCTTTGACTTCGGGCAGTTGACGTTCGATGCGCAGTTTTTCATTGCCCACCAATTTGATGTGCTTGTTTTTTTGTATCAGCGCGATGATTTTCAGGGGGTCAAACGGCGGGTCTTTCTTAAAAGTGATGCTGATGGCGCCCGGCGCTGCGTCAACCCGGGTGACGCCGTAGGGCTGGCTCGCGACACGCAGCCGGTGCACATCAAACAGGTTTTGCGCCTGGTCTGGCAATTTGCCAAAACGGTCTACCAGTTCTTCGAGCAGGGCGTCGATCTGGTCGTTGGTCTTGGCCGTGGCCAGTTTTTTGTAAAAGCTCAGGCGCAGGTGCACGTCCCCACAAAAATCGTTGGGCAGCAGGGCCGGAGCGTGCAGGTTGATCTCGGTGGTGACATTCAGCGGGCTCAGCAAATCAGGCTCGATGCCAGCCTTGAGGCAGCGCACCGCTTCGCTCAGCATCTCGTTGTAGAGCTGAAAGCCCACTTCGAGCATGTTGCCGCTTTGGTTTTCGCCCAGCACTTCACCAGCTCCGCGGATCTCCAGGTCGTGCATGGCCAGATAAAACCCGCTGCCAAGCTCTTCCATTTGTTGAATCGCATCGAGCCGCTGGCTGGCCTGTTTGGTCAGGCCCTCCAGATCGGGCACCATCAGGTAGGCGTAGGCTTGGTGGTGGCTGCGGCCGACCCGGCCACGCAGTTGGTGCAACTGCGCGAGGCCAAATTTGTCGGCCCGGCTCATGACGATGGTGTTGGCGGTGGGCACGTCAATACCGGTTTCGATGATGGTGGAGCACAGCAGCAGGTTGTAGCGTTGGGCGACAAAATCGCGCATCACGCCCTCGAGCTTGCGTTCTGGCATTTGGCCGTGCGCCACGGCGATGCGGGCCTCGGGCAGCAGCACTTCGAGCTTGGCGCGCCGGTTCTCGATGGTTTCGACCTCGTTGTGTAAAAAATAGACTTGTCCGCCGCGCTTGAGCTCGCGCAGCACGGCCTCACGGATCACGCCGTTGCCCTCGGTGCGCACAAAGGTCTTGATCGCCAGCCGGCGCTGAGGTGCGGTGGCGATCACGCTTAAATCACGCAGGCCCTCCAAGGCCATGCCCAAGGTGCGCGGAATCGGCGTGGCCGTGAGCGTAAGAACATCGACTTCGGCCCGCAGGGCCTTCATCGCCTCTTTGTGGCGCACGCCAAAGCGGTGCTCTTCGTCGATGATCAGCAGGCCCAGGTCTTTGAAGTGGGTGTTTTGGCTGAGCAGCTTGTGCGTGCCCACCACGATGTCGATGCTGCCGTCGGCCACACCCTTGAGCGCCGCAGTGATTTCCTTGCCCGAGCGAAAACGGCTCATCTCGGCGACCTTGACCGGCCATTTGCCAAAACGGTCGAGCAGGGTTTGGTAATGCTGCTCCGCCAGCAGCGTGGTGGGGGCCAACATGGCCACTTGCCGCCCGCCGGTGATGGCAATAAAGGCAGCCCGCAGCGCCACCTCGGTTTTGCCAAAACCCACGTCGCCGCAGATCAGCCGGTCCATCGGGCGCGGGCTGATCATGTCTTGGATCACGGCATGAATGGCGGCGCGCTGGTCGGCGGTTTCCTCAAAGCCGAAATCATTGGCAAAGGTTTCGTAGTCAGCCGGGGAGTAGCGAAATGCATGGCCTTCGCGTGCGGCGCGGCGGGCATAGATATTGAGCAACTCGGCGGCGGTGTCGCGCACCTGCTGGGCTGCTTTGCGCTTGGCTTTGTCCCATTGGCCGCTGCCCAGCCGGTGCAGCGGCGCCTCGTCGGCGCTCACCCCGGTGTAGCGGCTGATCAGCTGTAGTTGGCTGACCGGCACATACAGCGTTGCTTGGTCGGCGTACTCGAGGTGCAAAAACTCCTGGATGTCGGGTTGGCCGTTGGCCTGTAGCTGGCCCAAGTCCAGGTTGATCAAGCCGCGGTAGCGGCCGATGCCGTGGGCCGAATGCACCACCGGGTCGCCCAGGTTGAGCTCGCTGAGGTCTTTGATCAAGGCTTCGACGTCGCTGACCTGCTCTTGCTTCTTGCGCCGTCGCGCGCTCGGGCTGGCCGAAAACAGCTCGGTCTCGGTGATGAAATCAATGCCGGTCTCGAGCCAGGCAAAGCCGGTGGCCAGACGCGAGGTGGCCAGGCCCAGGCGCTCCTGGCTGGCCAGAAATTCGCCCAGCGAATCAAAGCTGGGCGGGCTCAGCCCGTTGGCCCGCAACAGGTCGAGCAGGCTGGTTTTGCGGCCTTCGCTCTCAGCCAGCACCAGCACCCGGTGCTCGGTGTTGCGCAGGTGCGCTTTGAGTCGGGCCAGCGGATCTTGCGCACCTCGCAGCACCGAGAGTTCACCCAGCGCCTGGAACTGCGTGTTGTTGGTTTGCTCATCGTCGAGCGGACGCAGTGACAACTGCGCATGCTGGTTGGCTCGGGCATAAAACTGCTCGGCGCTCAAAAACAGCGCCTCGGGCGCCAGCACCGGGCGCTCCGGGTCGCCCTGGACCAGGCGGTACCGTTCGCGTGCGTCTTGCCAAAAATGGGCAAAAGCCGGCTCGAGCTTGCCGTGCAGTACCAGGGTGGCATCGGCGCCGAGGTAGTCAAACACGCTGGCGGTTTCGTCAAAAAACAGCGGCAGGTAGTACTCAATGCCAGCGGTGGCCACGCCGTTTCCGATGTCTTTGTAAATGCGGCTTCTGGTCGGGTCGCCCTCAAGCAACTCGCGCCAGCGGCTGCGAAACCGGGCTCGGGCAGATTCGTCCATCGGGAACTCCCGCCCGGGCAGCAGCCGAACCGAGGGCACCGGGTAGAGGCTGCGTTGGCTGTCAGGGTCGAAGGTGCGGATGCTGTCGATCTCGTTGTCAAACAGATCGACCCGCAGGGGCACCAGGCTGCCCATGGGAAACAAATCGATCAGCCCGCCGCGCACCGCATATTCACCCGGGCTGACCACCTGGGTGACATGGCTGTAGCCGGCCAGCGTCAGCTGGGCCTTGAGCCGGGCTTCATCGAGCTGCTGTTTGACCTTGAACTCAAAGGTGTAGCCGGCCAGAAATGCCGGTGGCGCCAGCCGGTAAAGGGCGGTGGCCGCCGGCATGATCACCAGGTCGGCGCCGGTCTCACGGTCGCGCTGGTTGATGCGCCACAGCGTGGCGAGACGCTCGCTGATGAGGTCCTGGTGCGGCGAAAACGTGTCGTAAGGCAGGGTTTCCCAGTCCGGAAACAGCACGCAGCGCAGGCTGGGCTCAAAAAAAGTCAGCTCGTCTTGCAGTCGCTGTGCGTCGCTGGCGTCGGCCGTAACAACAGCGGTCAGGCGGCCCTGGGTTTTCTCGCGCAGTCCCAATTGGGCCAGTAGCAGGGCATCAGAAGAGCCAGTCGGGCGGGGCAGGGTGAAGCGCTTGCCCGGAGTCAGTTTGGGTAATTCCATGGGTGTCGGGCAGGATTCTAGAATGGGGCTGAGCCGATGACCGATATTTCTCAAAATTCACCTGTTGCAGCGCGCCTCTGGGCCTTGATACCCTGCGCGGGCAGTGGCACGCGCGCCGGCTCAGCCGGACCCAAACAATATGAACTGGTGGCCGGCCAGCCTTTGGTGCTTCACACCCTGGCGGCATTTGCGGCGGTGCCCCGCCTGCACCGCTTGGCTGTCATCGTGGCGCCTGGTGACCGTAGGCTAGACCACCTGCCTGCGCCTTATTTGATCGCTGACTGCGGCGGCGCAAGCCGGGCGCAGAGTGTTTTGAACGGGCTGAATTTTTTAAGCCAGCAGGGCGCTGCCAAGCAGGATTGGGTGCTGGTGCACGATGCCGCCCGCTGCCTGGTGGCACCTGGGCAGATTGACGCCTTGATCGATGCCTGCCTGGGCGATCCGGTGGGTGGGCTGCTGGCACAACCCTTGGCTGACACCCTCAAGACCGAGCAGCAAGGCCGGGTTGCCGCTACGCTGGCACGCCATGACAAATGGCTGGCACAGACGCCACAGATGTTTCGTATCGGCATGCTGCTGCAAGCGCTGCAGGCCGTGGGTGCTCGGGTCACCGATGAATCGAGCGCCATGGAGGCCATGGGCTGGCAGCCGCTGCTGGTCGCTGGCAGCGCGCGCAATTTCAAGGTCACCTACCCGGAAGACTTTGCCTTGGCACAGGCGCTGCTGAGCAGTCAGGTCGGCAGCGGCACCGGCGGTAGGGGCGAACCCGCTCAGGAGAAGACGGCATGATGGTGCGGGTTGGCGAGGGCTGGGACCTGCATGCGCTGGTGGCACAACGGCCCCTGGTGCTGGGCGGGGTGCAGGTTCCTTTTCATCTGGGTTTGCTGGGGCACTCGGACGCCGACGTGCTGCTGCATGCCATCACCGATGCCCTGCTGGGTGCCGCCGCGCTGGGCGATATCGGCCGCCATTTTCCGGACACTGACGCGCGGTTCAAGGGCGCTGATTCGATGCTGCTGCTGGCCGAAGCGGCGCGGCGCGTGCGCGCCGCTGGTTGGGACATCGGCAATGTGGACAGCACGGTGATCGCACAGGCGCCCAAGCTGATGGCCCATATTCCGGCCATGTGCACGCGCATCGCAGCGGGCCTGGGTGTGGCGGTCGGGCAGGTCAATGTAAAGGCCAAGACCGCTGAAAAACTTGGCCCAGTCGGGCTGGGGCAGGCGATCGAAGCCCGCGCGGTGGTGCTGCTGCTGCAGCGCTCAGTGGCCTGAAACAGCCACACCGGGACGCTCAGCCGGGTCTTGCCCCGGCGCGTGGGCATGGGCACGCATTTTGCTGACAAGCTCTCACGCACTCAGCGCTTCTGAATTTGGTCAAAATTTTGACACTCGGTGGATCTTGGATCCGGGTGGCATGACGGACAGACAGTTGCGCCAATTGCTTTGAATCCCAATTTGCAAGCCCTTGCAGAAAGCGCCGCCATGAACCTGATCACACGCACCCCAACTCAAAACCGCAACATGCGCCCCCATGCCCTGTTTGTGGCGTCGCTGGCCTTGCTGCTGTCTTGGCAAAGCTGTGTGGCGGCCCCCGCCAACAGCGCTAGCTTCAAGCAAGCAGAAGCTGGCCCGGTTGCCGGGTTCAAGCCGACAGCGGCCATAGCGCCGGTGCCGCTGAACATTGAAAAAATCCAAACACCGGCACGTGCCGCGCCAGCCGCCAACCGGCCCGCGCTGACAGGGGATGCGGTGAAGGCCGACATCGCGCAATGGGTTCGCTACCTCGGCAGCCCGGTCAAAGCGGTGGCGAGCACTGCGCCGCCTCGCAGCGAAAACCTGCGATGGGTTCAGTACCCGGTGATCAACAACGCCGGATCGGCCAGCCCATCGGGCATCAAAACCGACAGCCAAAACTGGGTTCGCTTTCCTTCAGCAGAAAAAATCAACACCCAGATCGCCCGAATCGGCGATTAGGCCCCTGGTCTTGGC
>CAMATS010000149.1 GCA_945861195.1 Rhodoferax sp. OV413 | reverse complement strand
CGGGTGATGCAAAACCTGCTGTCTGCGACCGACTTGAAGCTCGCCAACCGTTTCAGGCGCCTGTGGTCGCTCTACCAGCAAAATGTTGATTTGATCCAGGTCGGTGCCTACCAAGTTGGCTCCAATGCCGAAATCGACCAGGCGATTGTCCTGCGCAGCCCCATGGAGAATTTTCTGCGTCAGGACATGCACACGGGTTTTGAAGAAGCCCAAACCCGCGTCGACCTGCGGGTGCTGATGGAACAATAAGGGCCACAGATCCATGAAAGTCCGTACCTGCTGGTCAGCCCTTGAGATCAAGGCCGAGCAATTGGTGGCGCAGCTCAGGGCCGAAACCGGTCAATCTCTGAAACTGCTTGAGTCTTTGAGCTCGAGCAAGCAGCGGGTTGACCAGATGTACCATGAATACCACAGCCAGGCTACGGCAATGACCAGCGCCACTGGCATGTCAGGGGTGCAAAACCACCGCCAATTCATGCTGCAGTTGCAGTCTTTGCGGGAGCGGGTGGACAACGATATTGGCAAAACCCGTCGCTACCTGTCGGTGCTGGAGCAGCGTACCGTGGAGGCCGAAACCGAGCGCCTGAAAATGCAGTCGCTCATGGATAACGACAAACTGGCAGTTGAAAACTATGAGAACCGGCGCGAGCAACGCAATATGGACGAACTCGGGGTGATGCAGTTCAACCGGGTCAGGGCGGCATGAACCCCACTGGCGGCCTGCTGTGGCACACCCGCGCCTGGCGGCGCCAGGGCGCTTGGCGTGGCACCTGCGGCCAGATTGGCCAGTGGCTCGGGCAGGTCAGGCCGAGCAGCCGGGAGTTGCTGATCATTGGCGCGAGCGCGGGTTGGATGATGCCCAGCGCATGGCTGCAGCGTTTCGAAAAAGTCAGTACCTTTGACATCGACCGCTGGGCTGCACCGCTGTTTCGGCTGCGCCATGGCGCTGTCTTGCGGCGCTCGGGGGTTGATTTGCGTTGCCACACCCGCGATGCGAGTGGCCGATTGGACGAGGTGCTGGGCGAGCACCCGCGCGCTGCCGTGCTGTTTGACAATGTCCTGGGGCAATTACGTTTTTTGCACGCTTCGATTGACACCACCGCCGCCTGTCTGGACCGGGTCAAGCGCAGTGTGCGCAGACGCGAGTGGGGCAGCCTGCATGACGCCTATTCGGGGTCAGTTCGGCGCAGCGGCGGCCGGCTTGATACACCCCGCATGCACCAAAGCTTGCAGGCCGAGGGGGGCGCGCTCGGCGGTGCAGAACCCTTTGGGCCGGCTTTGGCCCGCTTTAGCGCACAACTTGAGGCTAAGGGCGAATGGCTGGACCACCTCACTTCTGAGGTTTTTCCGGTCGGCACGGCCGTGCACCATATTGCCTGGCATTACGACCGGCGATACTGCCACTGGCTTCAGGCCGGTTGGGTGGCCCCTTTATAAGGCTCGTATCTAAAATGAAACTTTGCTCTGCAGGTAATGTTGGGTTGATCCGAGGGATGTCGGGCGGCATTTGGGCCTTGGCCTTGGCGGCGTGCGTGACGGTGAGCGGCTGCGGTGGTGGCGCTGGGCCTGAAACCGTGTCGGGCTCCAAGTCGAACCCGGAGGCACCAGCAACCTCACCAGCAGCCCCAACAGCAACCTTGCTGGTCGGCGCATATACGGGAACTCTCTACGACAAAAGCTTCGTGAGTTTTGTCACGGCCAGCGCTTCTCCGCAGATCAATTGGTATGCCTTGTATTTTTTCGGCACAGGTTCTGCAGACACCATTCCGGTAATCTACTCTGGGTCTGCAGCACTGGGCACTAGCGGCGCGGCAACGGTTGCTGCGGTTCGTGAGTTCGGGTCGGCTGCCGCTGTACGCACTGGCAGCGCCAGCATCACTGCCGCCTCTGGGCAGGGCTACCAGCTGAGCATGTCAAATCTCAGCGCTCCGAATAACCAAGCCATGGCCCCCAACACCTTGGCGGTGGTGACATCTGCCAGCATCAGCGGGACTTGGTCTGGCGTCTGGAGCGACAACATCAACACGGCAATCACCGCGGCAGCCTCTGTTCAGTTTGATGCTGAACTTGCTACAAGCGTAACTTTTGGCAACTGCCGCCGGACCATACGGCTCACCCCCGCTACAGCCTCGGCCAGCCCTTATTTTGCTGTCACGGCCGAGGTGCCTGTACAAACCAATTGCCCACGCAACACCAGCGCTTCTGCTTTAAGCCTGTCTGGCGTGGCCTTCGTTTACCCATCTCCCCTGGCCGGTAAGACCAGGCGCCTGGAGCTGGTGGTGGTGGACAGCACTGGCAGCGGATTTTCATTTCGTGGCGATCAATAGGAGCTGACACATGGCTGTGTTTGGTATGCCATGGTTGACACAAGGCTTTGGCCTGGCCCGATCTGTGGTTGGATTGGTGGCCCTGGTGTTGGCCTGTGCGGCTCAAACCGCTCAGGCTCAGCCTCAGGCTCAGGCTCAGACCCAGGCCGCCCCAGAAAAAGCAGCGCCGCCCGCCCCAGAAAAAGCGGCCCCGGCGGCACCGGCCGAGACCAGCTGCGCATTGGCTGACATGCAAGCCATTGCGCAGCAAATACACCACCCTGTGGACAGAAAGCTGAAAGTTTTGGAGTGGTTGCGCGACCGATCGGGTGACTGCAGCGTGGCCCAGTTGCTAGAGATCAATGCCAACCGTGCGCATTGGATGGGCGTGGCGGACTCTGCGGAGTTGGCCGCCATCATCTACATGATTTGGGACAGCAAGGCCTCTGCCCGTCCGGCACTGTTGGATGCTCTCTATGGCCCCAGACCCAAGGAGGGCAAGGAGGTCAAGGAGGGCAAGGCGAACTGGGCCAAAGAGCCCGCGGCTAAAAAATCTAAAGTTCAAGAACCCAAAGTGAAAGAGGCAGCAGCCGAGCCGGCGCATGACTCTGTGTTCACCCGGCTCTACGGGCAGGCCTTGGCCGAGGCCGAGGGCCTGCAGAAAACCCAGAATAATTTACGTGCCGTCTTGGGCTGTGAAGCCAAGCCAGGGGCCACGCCCCAGTGCTGAGCAGAGATGGCCTGCCCTCATGTTTCAGAAATTCGTGCCGATGCTATTTGGTTGATCTGTCGGAGCCTTGGCATAACGGCGTGGAAGAGTGCGTGGAAAAGTGAGCGGTTTTTTTGTTGATTTTTATTTTTTGATTTAACCCACAGGGTCACCCATGAAAAGAACCATTGTTGAAGTTTTGCTGGCGCTGGCCTTGATTGGTGCCGGTGTTTTTGGCTGGATGAGCTGGAAAACAGCCCAAGCCGCCAAAGGCCAGGTGACCGAATTACAGGCGGCCGCGGAAGAAGCGGCCAAGGCGGTGACCGCGTCCAAAGCGGCGATTACGGCAGCTGAAGAGCAGACAGCGGCTCTGGAAGAGCAACTCGGCCCGCTGCAAAACAAGGTTAAGGAACTCGATGCGATCAAGGGCGCCATGTCCAGCGGCACCACCTTGGCAGATCTTGAGGCCGCCTACAAAACCCAAAAAACCCTGTCGGCCGAGCGCCAGGTGGGCCTGGGCGCATTGCGCATGCTCACCAAAGGGGGCGATGACCCTGCCGCGCTGGAGGCGTTTCGTGCAGCGCTTCAATTGACCGATCTGGGCAGCCGTAAAAACACCATGTGTGCCGCCCAAACAGCCTTGGCTGCTGCAGGCGAGAAGGTGACGGTAATGTCCGAGTGCCTGCCCCAGGCGGCGCAGGGAGCACCCGATGCCCAGGGCAAGCCTGATGCCCAGGGCAAACCTGATGCCCATGCCAAAGACGACAAGGCAGCCAAGCCCGATGCGCAAGGTAAACCTGATGCCCATGGCAAAGATGACAAGCATGCCAAGCCAGGCGATAAAAAAGGCGCCGCTGCCCATGCCGCCCCGCACTGGAGCTATGCGGGCGAGATGGGGCCAGACCGCTGGGGCAAAGAGTTTCCGACCTGCGCCAAGGGCAAGACGCAGTCCCCCTTGGATATCGTCGGCCCTTTTGTCAAAGCGCGCACCAGTTTGAGTGCCGAATACAAGGAAGGGCCGCTGAAAATTCTCAATAACGGTCACACCATACAGGTTAATGTGCCGCCGGGCAGCAAGTTGCGCGTAGACGCCAAACCCTATGACTTGCTGCAGTTTCACTTTCACCGGCCCAGCGAAGAAAAAATCGAGGGCAAGCCAATGTCCATGGTGGCCCACTTTGTGCACAAAGGGGCTGACGGCAAGCTTGTGGTGCTGGGGGTTTTGCTCAAAGAGGGCAACGAAAACCCGGGCATCAAGACCCTGTGGGCCAATATGCCACTCGAAGAGGGCCCTGAGGTAGCGCCTGATGGCGTCAAATTCAACCCCGGCAGTCTGCTGCCGCGCGAGTTCGATTTCTTCAGCTACGAGGGTTCTCTGACGACACCGCCCTGTACCGAAGGCGTGACCTTTTTCATCTTGAAGTCGACCGTCAACGTGGCCGCAGCGCAAGTGACCCAGTTCCCCTTCAAAATCAATGCTAGGCCGGTGCAGGCCCGCAATGGCCGTGACATCACCATGAACTAAGGCGCCAGCCTCTGCGCGGCGCTAATTGGGTCCCACCTATGAACCATCTGAAAGTCATTGTTTTTACCGTGTTGGCCACGGTGCTGTTGGCTTTTGGCGTGCTCTGGCTGGTGGTCGATCAGGGCTTGCTTCAGCTCAACCCTGATGCCGGTTCGGCAGCTGTCGACCCGCTGGTGAGCCCAGGCCAGACCCTCAGCAAGAAAAGTGCAAACTTTATTTGCGAGGTGACGGTCTCCATGCCGCAAAGAAACCTGACATCGGAGCCCAGGGTATACACCGATTTTTTGGTGGCGGGCTTGGATCCTGAAGCCAAATCGGGCTGGTACCAGGGGGAGTTTTCGATTTCAGAGTCGCGCAAAGGGGCGATGCGCATGGACGGCTCCAAAGCCTTTGTCAGCCGGCCTGCCATGTTTGAGCGCTTTGGGCAAATGATCACCCAAGAGGAGTTCACGCTCGACCTCAGCGACGGCATGTTTGTCCAGACCCTGACCTTTCGTGACGGCAACCGGCGTCACATCATGAAAGGTATTTGCGCCAAATACGCCAAGGCACCGTTTAACTGAGCCGCCGGGATGGTCTGAAGCAGGCCGTCAGCCATGCCTCGGCGCTTGTTGCGCTGGCTGTAGCATGGAGGCATGGATACAGAACCGGCGAGGCGCAGGGGATGGGCTGGCGGGCTCTGGCCGGGCTTGCTGGCCTTCGTTTTGGGCACTGGACTGCAGCTGCAACAAAGCGCTTTGTATTCTTCCTGGGCTTACACGGGATTGCTGCTGCTGGCCTTGGCCTGCCCCCTAGTTCTGAGCTTGGCTGGCCGTCTTGGCGGCCGGCTGTCCTGCTTGCTGATGTTGTCTTGTGCCTTGTCAGGTTTTGGGCTGACCGGCTGGCGCGCCAGCTTATATAGCGCCCAAGCCCTGTCGCCGCAACTGGAGGGCCGTGATTTGCTTGTCACCGGCTTGGTCGCGGGCATGCCGCAGTGGCACGAGTCGGGGCTGCGTTTTCGTCTGGCTCTTGAGACCGCGAGCGCCCAGGGTGTCGCCGTGCGTCTGCCAGAGAAAATTGACCTGAGCTGGTACAGCGGCCCGGTTGTGGGCGCCCAGACGGGCGTCGAGCTGCAGGTACAGCCCCAGGCCTTGCGAGCGGGAGAGCGCTGGCAGATGATGGTGCGGCTCAAGGCCCCACACGGCGCGAGCAACCCACACGGTTTTGATTACGAATTGTGGTTGTGGGAGCAGGGCGTGCAAGCCACTGGCTATGTACGCGCCGGCCGTGCTGACCCAGTGCCAGTGCGCCTGGCCGACACGCCCTGGTACCCGGTGGAGCGATTGCGCCAGCGCCTGCGCGAACAGATTTTTGCCGCCGTGCCAGAGCGCTCCCAAGCCGGGCTGATTGCCGCCTTGGTGGTGGGCGATCAACGCGCGATCGAGCGCTCTGACTGGGACCTGTTCCGGGCCACCGGTGTGGCACACCTGATGTCGATCTCGGGCCTGCACATCACGATGTTTGCCTGGGCGGCTGCCCTGGCGGTGGGATGGCTGTGGCG